>CACZPX010000218.1 GCA_902783095.1 uncultured Lachnospiraceae bacterium | reverse complement strand
TCAAGATGGGGGCGAAGTAGCATGAATAACGATCAGTTTGAAAAGTATTCCGATATTCCCGCTTCGCTCTTTGAGCAGATCGATCCGACGGCACGCATCACGGACAAGAAGCTGTCCACCAAGCCGGTGGGTTACTTCCGCGACGCGCTGCGGCGCTTCCGCCGCAACAAGTCTTCCGTGGCGGCGGCCGTGATCATCCTGCTGCTTTTGCTGTACGCGATCATCGTACCGTTCGTTTCCAACTACGACGTGACCTTCCGGGACGGCTATTACAAGCTGCTGCTGCCAAGGATAGAGGGGTTGGAATGGCTGGGCGTGGACGGCTGCAGGGAACAGCTGGAGACGCAGGCCGGCTATGACTATTACAATTCCATCGGCTATGAGCTGAACGAGTCCGCGGTCAAAGAGGTCCGGGAGCACACCAGGGACGAGAACACGGGAGTCGATTACTACCGGCTGTACGTCGATACCTATGACAAGGTGGGCTTCATCTACGCGGATCTGAACGAGACGGAGTATCTGGCGCTGCAGGCCTACCAGAACGAGACGGGCATACAGGTGATCTATCCGCTGCCCGCCAACTACAAGACCAGCTTTGTGGCCGTGACATCCTCCGCCAACCTCTGGTACGAGCTGGCGGACAACACCGCATCCACGCAGGGCCTGTCCGCCCATCACGACGAGGAAGGCAATCCGGTGTACGTTCCGGCTTACCATACTTCCAAGAATGAGCACCGCGCCAAGTATGATTCCCTGCGCCTTGCGGGGGACGACGGCGGCGAGGACGGCAAGGCCTGGTTCACCTATGCGGCCAAGAACCAGTCCGGCTACCGCGTGCGCGTTCTGTACCGGGAGTACTATCACTACAAGAACGGCTTCTACCCGAACCATCCGCTGGGGACCAACCAGCACGGTCAGGACCTGCTGGTGTGTCTGGCCTCCGGCGCGCGCCTGTCGTTTATCCTGGCCATTTCGGTGTCCGTGATCAACTTCTTTATCGGTGTGTTCTTCGGCTCCGTATCCGGGTACTATGGCGGCTGGGTGGATCTGATCCTGGAACGCTTTACGGACATCCTGTCCGGCATCCCGTTCATCGTGGTGGCGACGCTGTTCCAGCTGCACCTGGCAGACCAGATGGGCGCGCTGGCGAGCCTGCTGTTTGCCTTTGTGCTGACGGGCTGGATCGGGATCGCCTACCGCGTACGCACGCAGTTCTATCGCTTTAAGAACCATGAGTACATCCTGGCGGCCAGGACGCTCGGCGCGAGCGACGCCCGCCTGATGTTCCGGCACATCCTGCCCAACTCGCTGGGTACCATCATCACCGGCACTATTCTGATCATCCCGGGCGTGATCTTCTCCGAATCGATGCTGTCCTACCTGGGCATCATCAACCTGGAGACCTCCGGCATGACCTCCATCGGCACCATGCTGTCCAACGGGCAGGCCTACCTGTCCAGCTATCCGCACATCCTGCTGTTCCCGGCGGTGTTCATCTCCCTGCTGGAGATCTCGTTCAACCTGTTCGGCAACGGTCTGCGTGACGCGTTTAACCCTTCATTGAGAGGAGTGGATGAGTGATGGCACAGGAAAAGATTTTACAGGTAAAGGATCTGCAGATCTCCTTTAAGACCACCGGCGGCAAGCTGCAGGCGGTCCGGACCATCAGCTTTGATCTGTTCCGGGGCGAGACGCTGGCCATCGTGGGCGAGTCCGGTTCCGGCAAGTCTGTGACGAGCCGCGCCATCATGGGTATTCTGGCGGGCAACGCCATCAAGGAGGGCGGCAAGATCCTGTTCGAGGGCAAGGACCTGATGAAGATCTCCGAGGAGGACTTCCAGAAGATCCGCGGCGACAAGATCTCCATGATCTTCCAGGATCCGCTGTCCAGCTTAAACCCGATCATGCGGATCGGCGCACAGCTGACCGAGGCCATGCTCTTAAAGAACAAGGCGGCCCGGGCGGAGAGCAAAAAGAACATGGAGCGGCTGTATGCGGCGCTCCGGACCAATATGACAGAGGGCGGCGTAAGCGACGCGGAGGAAGAGCTGAGAAAGTTCAAAACCCTCAGCTTAAAGCACTCCGAACTGCTGCACGCCTACACCGAGGCGCGCGACAGCACGGAAGAGGCCCTGGCCCTTTCGGAAAATCTGGCGCTGCGCATCGAGAACAAGGCCGTGGACAAGACCTTTTACGCGGACCTGACCGAGTTTGCGGAAGCGGCGGCCAAGAGCAAGCACCCCTTCCTGGTGCACAGGGACAGTGCGGAGCTGGACGGCCTTGCGGCAAAGGTGAAGGCGGCGGCCGGCAAGAATAAGACGGCCGAGGAATACGCTGACATCGTGGAGCCCTTAAAGCGCTGCACCGTGATCTTAAAGGAGGCGGCGGCGCGCCATGTGCCGGACACCTTCTCCCTAAGCTACCATCTGGCCTTTGTGGACCCGGAGATGCCGGGCATCCACGTGGCAGAGCTCAATGCGCAGACAAAGAAGGAGCTGGACGAAGGCTTTTTGAACGGCTTCCGCGAAAAGACGGGGAAGGCCGTGCGCAATTCCATCAAAAAGGCGGACGCCGAGCGCGAAAAGGCGATCGCCGTGCTGGCAAAATACCTGCCGGTCTTTGAAAAAGAGGAGCCGGTGCAGAGCGAGGCCGAGGCGGCCGCGAAGGAGATGAAGGCGGCCGTGGCGCGGTGCATCAACGAGCTGGAGGTGCGCACGGACAACATCACGCACACCTTTGACACCTCCATCGACTACGAGATCGAGCACTATTTCTCCGGCTTTAAGAAGAACGCAAAGGAAGAGAAGCGCTTTGCGCGCGAGCAGAAGAAGCACGACGCGATCGTGGCCCGCGGCAAGACGCCCGACTGGGAAGTGATCCCGGCGAGCTTTGTGAACCTGGACGAAGCCAGGCGCGACATGCGTGACACCGTCCGGGAGATGAAGGAGCATCTGGAGGCGCAGATCGAGGCCAACCGGACGCC
>CACZPX010000217.1 GCA_902783095.1 uncultured Lachnospiraceae bacterium | reverse complement strand
GGGCGGGATCAGCCGCGTAAAGCCGCCGGTCCTGTCCGGCCTGGACATGGACTATATCAAGGGCTTTGACCTGGTGCACACCAGCATCTACAGCACCATGGAGCAGGAGATGGCGCGGCTGGGCAGCTGCGGCGTATTCCTGTCCATGGACTTTTCCAACCACGCAACGGATGAGTACCTGCAGACCTACTGCCCGTACGTCGACGCGGCCATCGTCTCCTGCGGGGACGCGCCCATGGAGGACGTCCTGGCAAAGATCGGGCAGATAAAACGCTACGGCTGCCGTCACATCGTAATCGCGACCCGCGGCAGCAAGGGCGCCGTGGTGGACGTGGACGGGAAGCTCTACGAGCAGTCCCCCTGCCTGGTGAAAGCCATCGACACGCTGGGCGCCGGCGATTCCTTCCTGTGCTGCTTCCTGGTCAACTACCTGGACGGCATGAAGAACGTGAAGGACTTCCCGGAAGCAGGGGAGATGAAGGGCCTGACCACCGTCGAGGCCTACAAGGACGCGCTGATAAAGATCAGCCTGTACCGCGCGGCGGTCTTTTCCGCCGAGGAGTGCGGCAAGTACGGCTCCTTCGGGCACGGCAAAGAAGTGGGCCTGACGGACGAAGACCGGCGCATCATGGCGGAAAACCGGACGCTGTGAACGCTGTCAAGGCAGAGACGCGTCCCGCCGCGCTGCGCTAGATTGTGAAAAACTTGCCTGGATCAAGGCTTGCCTTCCCGGCCGTGACACTCTATAATAAACGATTATCACGGTTTTGGACGGTTTACCTATGAAGTCAGTTTTAGAGATGACCGCAGAAGAGCGCCGCGCGGCGCTGGAAGAACTGCGCAGGCAGTATCAGGAGGAAAAGGACGCCGGGATGAAGCTGGATATGTCCCGCGGCAAGCCGGACGCGACCCAGCTGAACCTCAGCATGGACATGCTGCAGCAGAATCCGTACGATCTGATCTTTACCCGCAAGGGGACGGACGTGCGCAACTACGGAGAGCTGGCCGGTGTGGACGAGGCAAAGGAACTGTTTGGCGAGCTGCTGGGCGTGGGGCCGCAGAATGTGTTCATGGGCGGACAGAGCAGCCTGGCGCTGCTGTACGATCTGGTCATGAAGGCCTACGTGTTCGGCGTGTTCGGCGGAAGCAGACCCTGGGGAAAGCAGGAGGACATCAAATTTCTGTGCCCGGTGCCGGGTTACGACCGGCATTTCCTGATCTCGCAGGAATTTGGCATCGGCATGATCAATATCCCGCTCTCCGAGACCGGTCCGGACATGGACCTGGTGCGGGAGTACGTGGAAAACGACCCGTCCGTGAAGGGCATCTGGTGCGTGCCCAAGTATTCCAACCCGACGGGCTGCACCTACAGCGCGGAGACGGTGGAAGCCTTTGCGGCCCTAAAGCCCGCCGCGGACGATTTCCGCATCTTCTGGGACAACGCCTATTTTGTGCACGGGTTCAGAGAGCAGGACGATGAGCTGGTGAATATCTTTGAGGCCTGCCGGCGCCACGGCAGCGAGGACATGGTCTACGAATTCCTGTCCACGAGCAAGGCGACTTTTTCCGGCGCGGGCGTGGCGGTGCTCGCCGCGAGCGAGGCGAACATCCGCTTTCTGACCAGACAGATCAGCGTGCAGACGCTGGGCTACGACAAGATCAACCAGCTGCGCCACGTGAAATATTTTAAAAACGTGGACGGGCTGATGGAGCATATGAAAAAGCAGGCGGATTACCTGCGGCCCAAGTTCGACCTGGCCCTGGCCGTGCTGGAGGACGAGCTGGGAAAGAGCGGCGCCGGCACCTGGACCAACCCCAACGGCGGTTATTTCATCAGTTTTGACGGTCTGCCCGGCACGGCAAAGCGGACGGTGGAGCTGTGCGCGGAGGCGGGCTTAAAGATCACACCGGCCGGATCCTGCTTCCCCTACGGGAAGGATCCGGAAGATAAGAACATCCGTCTGTGTCCCAGCTATCCCAGCCTAAAGAAGCTGTATCAGGGCATGAAGCTCTTCTGTACCTGCGAAAAACTCGCGGCGCTGGAGACGCTGACAACGGAATAAAAAGAAACCCGCGGCACGATGTCCGCGGGTTTTTTAACGTCAGACGGCGCGGGAGGCTTCCACGACCCAGCGGATCCGTTCCGGATCCATGGGCGGCAGCGAGCAATCCGGGCCCAGGATAAAGCCGTGCTTGCCGGCCTCTTCTATAAGACGGCGCGTCTCTGCCTGGATCTCCTCTTTGGTGCCGGTCTGCAGCAGGCAGCCCTTGCGGTTGTCAAAGCCGCCCCAGGCGGGCAGGCCGTGGAAGAATTCGCGGATCTGCGGCGTATCCTTTAAGTCCACGTAGCGCGCCCAGCTCACCATGTTGGCGGGATAGTTCTGCCAGTTTTCCAGGCGGTCGGTGGTGCCGGCCTCGTCCGCGTCCCAGCCGCAGCAGTGCAGGACCACGTACGGCGTGACGGTCTGCAAAAAGGTCAGCTCGCGCAGTTCGGCGGGCGTCACCCAGTCGCGGTATTCCTGTTCGGTAAAGCGGGTCAGCTCCGCGTTCTGTACGCTGTAGAAAAAGCCGTCAGCGCCGCCCTCTTTGACCAGCGCTTCCATCAGCGCCATGTGATCCTCGGCGATCACGTCGCAGGCGTGCATCACGGCTGCATGGTCCTCGCGCATCCAGGCCATCATCTGGTCCCAGCCCACCTGCAGGCGGATCAGCGAGAGCGGGTTGAACGTGGTATACACGGTCATGGCTTCGCTGCCCACGCGGGCGACGATGGCCTTCACGCGCTCGATCTGGCCGCGCATGTAGGGGTGCGACAGCGGGATGTGCTCGATGTCATACAGTTTTTTCACGTCGTACGGGGGCTTTAAGGCCTCCGCCGGCCAGCCGAAGTACCCGTCCGAGGAGATCTTCATCAGATCCTCGTCCGTGTCATGGAAGAATTTAACGTGCGCCTCCACCATCTCGTCGTGCGGGAGGCTCGGATCGAAGTGCCACCAGAAACATACCGGCACATGGTCCGCGGGGGCGTCGGCAAATGCCGCTAAGATCCGTTCTTTCTTGGTCATTTTATTCTCCTCTTCGCTCCGCGATCACCTTGCCGATGTTCCACAGGTGGGACACCTGCTTGACCGCGGTGATTTTCTCCTCCGGGGTGCGGTAGGTCGCCGTTACGGTGCGGCTGCCGCAGTGGGCGCAGATCACGTAGGCCCAGTAGTCGTTCTCCGTCTCCACATAGGCAACGTCTTCGCTGCAGATGGGGCAGGCGTTTAAGTCTTCCACAGTCAGATCGTTCAGGTCATTGTTCATATCCGTTCTCCGTAAATGGTATTCGTAGATTCATTATAGCACAGATTCCCCGAAAGTGAAGACGCGGGGACGGTCCTTGCTGTCATCATGATGACAGCAAGGACCGTCCCCGTTGAAGAAAGGGCTCTGTCATTTATCCAGCCGGAATCCGTATTTGACCGGGTCGTCATCGTCGATCACGTACTGGCCGTAGCCGGTGATGTACGCGCTTCCGGTCACCTGCGGCAGAATGGCGGGGTAAGGCCCGACCGTCGTCTCGCCCAATATCGTGCCCGTAAAGGTGGTGTGGATCACGCTCTCGTAGACAAAGGAGTCGCCCACCTTCATCTTTCCCTCGTCCCACAGCTCGGCCAGCTTGGCGCAGGTGCCGGTGCCGCAGGGGGAGCGGTCGATCTGC
>CACZPX010000216.1 GCA_902783095.1 uncultured Lachnospiraceae bacterium | reverse complement strand
CGGATACTCTCTGCCGCGCTCGCCGGGGATACCCACGAGCTCCAGCATCTCGCGCGCTCTCTCAAGCGCGTGCTGATGGCCGCCCTCTTCATGCAGCTCTACCACCTCGGCGATCTGCTCTTCCACCGTGATAACGGGGTCCAGGGAGGTCATGGGATCCTGGAAGATCATGGCCACGACCTTGCCGCGGATGGCCAGCATATCCTTCTCCGGAAGGGCCAGGATATCTTTGCCGTCGATCTTGACGGAACCGCTGGTGATGACGCCGGGCGGATTGGGGATCAGACGGAGCATGGACAGACCGGTGGTGGTCTTGCCGGCGCCGGTCTCGCCCACCAGGCCGAGGGTCTCGCCTTCCTGGATCTCCAGATCCATGTTGTTCAGCGCCTTGACGATACCGTAGTCCGTACGGAACTCAACACTGAGGTCCTTGATATCAACTTTTAAAGGTTTCTTTTCGCTCATCTTCTGTCCCCCTTATTTCAGTCTCGGATCAAGCGCGTCTCTCAGACCGTCACCAAGAAGGTTCAGGGAAAGGATCGTGATCATGATCGCCAAGCCAGGGAAGGCGCACATGTAGCTGTAATCGCGGATAAAGCTTCTTGCATTGGCCAGCATGGAGCCCCATTCCGGCTGCGGCGGCTGAATGCCCAGTCCGATGAAGGACAGGCCGGCGATGGACAGGATGACCGTTGCGAAACGAAGCGTGGTCTGTACGATGATCGGCGCCAGGCCGTTCGGCAGCACGTGGCTGAAGATGATGTGCCTGTCTTTTGCGCCGATGGCCGTAGCGGCACGGACATACTCGGAGTTTCTGACCGTCAGCACGGCGCCGCGGACGATACGGGAGAAGGACGGTACGGACGAAATGGTCATGGCGATGACCAGTTTCTCCGTGCCGGTTCCCAGTGCGGCGACGATACAGATGGCCAGCAGCATGCCGGGTATGGCCATAAAGATGTCCATGATTCTCATGATGATCATGTCCACCTTTCCTCCGTAATACCCTGCCAGGGAGCCTAAGACGGCGCCGATGGAAAGCGCGATGATCGTAACGATCGCGGCGATCGCCAGGGAAGCACGGCTGCCCCAGCAGACACGGGCAAAGATGTCGCGGCCGAACTCATCCGTGCCGAACCAGTGGTCGGACGACGGAGCCAGCTTTACAGAACCGTAGTCCTGCTTGATCACTTCCGTCTCATAATCGAAGAAAACAGGCGACAGCAGCGCGATCATGACGATGAGCAGGAAGATGCTCAGGCCGATCATAGCGCCCTTGTTTCTGCGAAGCCTGACCCAGGCTTCCGCAAACTGTCCCTTACTCTTTTGAACTTTTTCGGTATTCTTAGCCATGTCGATCCTCCCTTACTTATACTGCGCTTTGATTCTGGGGTCTACAAAGCCGTACACGATATCAACGATCAGGTTGATAATGGAGAAGGTTATCGAGAACATCAGGATACAGCCAAGAACCATGGGTGTATCACGGCCGGAGATCGAGGAGATCATCAGACGGCCGATGCCGGGCCACGCAAAGACGGATTCCGTAAGCACCGAGCCGCCCATCATACCGCCGATCTGCAGACCGATAACGGTGATGGTAGGGATCAGGGCGTTCTTCAATGCGTGCCGGGTAATGACCTTGTTTTCCGGAAGGCCCTTGGCTCTGACGGTGCGGATATAATCCTGACGGATCGTCTCCAGCATACTGGAACGGGTGGTTCTGGCAATGGCTGCCATGTGCTGGAAGGCCAACGCCAGACCGGGCAGCACCAGACTCTTAAACCCGTCAAAGCCGGAAACCGGGAACCAGCCCAGTTTCAGGGCGAATAGCAAGATCAGCAATAGACCGAACCAGAATATTGGTATCGATACGCCAAGGAGTGCTACGACCATGCTCACGGTATCAAACAGCGAATTCTGTTTGACCGCGGCAAAGACACCCAAGGGCAAGGCCAGTACGATCGATACCAGTGTGGAGAATCCGGCCAGGATCAAGGTGTTGGGGAAACGAGAGAATACTTCCTTTGCGACGGCATTCTTCGTCTTGTAGGACGTTCCCATATCACCGGTAACCAGCTTGAACATATAGCGTCCGTACTGAACGATGAGGGGCTGATCCAGGCCCATTTCCTCACGCAGATCAGCAATCTGCTCCGGCGTGGCGTCTTCGCCCAGAAGCAGCAGGGCGGGATCGCCGGGAGCGAGACTCATGATAAAGTATACAAGGAATGTAACACCTATGATAACCGGGATCAGTGCCAATAATCTCTTAATGATAAATTTGATCATATTTTTGAACTATCCCTTCTCTTTCTTATTGAGAACACCCCGACCTGCCGGAGCAGGCCGGGGTGCCGTTTCAATTGCTTAGTTACTGTGCTGCTTTGAACAAGATCAATTATTCAAAGTAGCAGTACTGCCACCAATGGTTGCCGGAAGCGCTTACCTGGAAGCCCTTCAGGTTGGAAGCGTAAGCACGGGTGACCTGTCCCTGATAGGTAGGGATCTGGAAGCAGTGCTCGTTCAGGTAGGTGTTCAGCTCGGTAGCGATCTTCGCCTGCTCATCGGCATCGAAGGATGCGGCATAAGCCTCGATCCAGGCATCGACCTTGGGATCGTTGGTACGGGTCTTGTTGGAAGCATTGATGTTGGAGGAATGCCATACACCCTTGATGTAGGCAAGCAGCGAGGAGGAGGTGTAGCCGCCCAGAGCTGCCTGGTACTCACCGATACGGGAGTTCTCAAGGTAGGTAGCAAGATCCTGCTGCTCGATCTGGACGTCGATGCCCAGGTTCTCCTTCAGGTTGGACTGGATGACCTGGCCCAGGCGGACCTTGGCGTCATCGGAGCAGACCAGCGTGAAGTTGCACTCGGCAGCGCTCAGACCGGAAGCCTCAAGATGCTTCTTAGCCTCTTCAGGATTGTAGGTAGGCATACCATCGGTCGTGGTGCCCGGGAACACGATAGGCAGCAGGGAATCGCAAGGCATTGCGAAACCGTTCTGGCCAACCTGTACGCAGGCGTTCTTGTCGATGGCCTGCTGGCAGGCGATACGGAACTCTTCGTTGTTGAACGGGGCCTTCTCGGTGTTGCACAGCATGAAGTTGTGGCTGGTACCGGTGCCGACATAGACATCGATGCCCTCGTCATCCTGCAGGCGGGAGATATCGTTGGATTCAACTTCGATGATGACATCGATCTCGCCGGCTTCCAGGGAGATGGTACGGGAAGAACCTTCAGGGATGATCTTCCAGATCATGTGCTTGATGGGCGGTTCGCCTTCGAAGTAATCTTCGAACGCTTCGAACTCCAGGCTCTCACCAAGGTTCCACTTCACGAACTTGTAGGGGCCGGTGCCGATGGGGGCCTCATTGAAGTTGTGGCCGCTGTCGATCAGATCCGCCGGCAGGATGTCGTTGCCGTGATGGCAGAGGTCATACAGCATGCCGGAATACGGAACTTCGGTGTGGATCTTGACGGTGTAGTCGTCAACCGCTTCGCAGTTGGCGGCGGTGCCGTAGGTAGCGGTGTTGGAGCTCTCGGCGCAAAGCTTCAGAGAGCGAACAACGTCAGCAGCCTTCATCTCGGCGCCGTTGTGGAACTTGACGCCCTGTTTCAGCTTGATGGTCCAGTCCAGACCGTCATCGCTGACTTCATAAGACTCGGCCAGGGACGGATACACATTCAGGTCCATGTCGGTATCGAACAGGGTGCTGAAGGTCAGCTTGTTCATGTACGAACCGGCAACGGCGTTGTGATCCACCGATGTAAGGCTGGGGGTCTCATTCGCGGTCGCGATGATGATGGTGTCCTTGCTGGATTTCTGACCGGCAGCCTGCGTCTGCGGCGTGCCCTGGCTCTCGGGAGCCTTGGTCGTCGTGTCGGCAGCGGGAGCTGCGGTCGTCTGTGTGTTGTCGGCAGGAGCTGCAGTCGTCGTGTTCTCGGTGCTTCCGCATCCGACAACGGCGAAGGCCATCAGCAGTGCCAGTGACAGAGCCAGAAAACGTTTCATTTTCTTCGTCATCTTTTCCTTCCTCTCTCTACTTTTATTTAAATGGCGTGGGTCCATGCGTTCGATCAGTCGCCTGTGTTCTGCTCCCGGTCTCAGCGCGGATCCGCGTCCATTTTTCTCAGAAATTGCAGTTCAAAACGGGTTTATAACGGTCCTTCTTGACATCGTATCGTAAGTCTTTTTTATTATATCGCACAATTCCGTTCTGTCAAGAACATTCTTTCGTCATAATGTTAAATATGTTCTCATCGTATCCCGCCGTTTTGGCTGTTAAATCGGCGGCTGATGCCCGGACAGCCGCAGGCCCGGCAGGTCCGGCGGTTTCAGTCCTCCGGCCGGTACGCGGAACCTTTCGACGCGAAGAAAAACTCCGGCACGGTGACGCTGCTCGTCTTCGCCGGATCGGCCTCCGGCACGATCTTTTCGGCGCCGTCCCGGTACCGCGTGATAAAGGCCTGCATCTTCTCCGCCCTGTCGTCGCGCATGCGTCCGCGGTAGGCGGCGGTGCGGCGCAGGATATCGTTGGCCAGCAGTTCCGGGTCGGTCTCCCGCGTAAGATCGAACTCCACGTTCCAGGTGGTCCCTTCCATATCCTTGTACACCACGCGGACGCAGTTGTCCTCCAGCATCTTCTGCTTGCGGCGGTACCCGATGATGCCGATCCACTCGTAGCGGATATGCCCCGCCAGGGCCTTGTCCTTCCGCTGCGCGGCCTTGATAGCCTTTTCCGCGCCGGAAAGCAAGGACGCGACTGCGTAGGACGTGAGCCCGCCGAAGCCGATCCAGCTGCCGGCCTCGTTTTTGTTGTACTTGCGGTTGATCAGGGCCAGGCGGGAGTCCGTGACGTACAGGAAATTGTCGCGGTTGACGTTGCTCGCGTACACCCGCGTATACTGCTTTTCTCCCTTTTTCTTTGCGTTGACCACCACGCCGGCCAGCGGGATCTCCGTGAGGCTGTGGTCCTGCGGCTCCGGCAGGATATTCTTATTCTCATCGATACATGCGTGGATAAACGGGTTTAAGGGCTCTCCCACTTCCACCACGAACATGGGCGGATACTGTTTTAAGCTCTCCGCCTCCCGGTCCAGTTCGTCCAGGCTTTTCACAACGGCCGCGCCGCAGTGCGGGCAGAACTTTGCGTCCGCCCTGATCTGCGCGCCGCAGGCGGTGCAGGTCCGCTTCTTCTCTTCCGGCGCGGGAGCGTTCTTTGCCGCCTCCGCCCGCTCCAGATTCTTTTGGACGCGCGCGGCGACCAGCGGATGTTCCGGCACGTTGTAGGCATGCGCCATGGGCGTGCCGCCGTTTACGGCAAAGCCCGCCGCGTTCAGCCGGTCGGCCAGGTAGCCTTCCGCCAGCTTCTTTTCGGCGGCCGCCTCCCTGGTGAGCCTGGTATCCGGCCACTTTCCCTCCCAGATCTCCGGCCGGGACATGATCCCGTTCGTCACGTGGCGCTCCTGCGGCACGTCGCGCACCCAGGTGAGCGGATCGACGGCCAGCAGGTTCGTCTCCAGCGCGGTCAGCACCCGGTTCATGTCGTCGCCCAGGTTCAGGACGTTGCCGGTCACCTCCCAGCGGGAGAAAAAGGCCAGATAGCTCGCGGCGTTCTCCATGGCGGCGGTGCGGTGGACCTCCAGCTTCCAGCCGTAGCCCACGATCACGAACACGGGCTCGTCCGGAAAGAACTTATATTTTACGCCTCGCATCTTTTCGGCGTCCAGCCAGCCCTGCATGGCGCCTGCCAGCACGCTGTGGTCCTGGATGTACAGGGTGTACTCATAGCCGTATTCGTTAAAGTAGGGCTGCCGTTCCGGGATGATCCCCTTCGCCACCAGTTTCTTGCTCGGTTTATACATCTTGTGACTTGCTCCTTGTCTTTGCTGAGTACCCTATTAACTGCCTGAACGCCCTCTTTACGCCTTCAGCGGGCGCAGCCTGCGGCAGACCGCTGCAAAGCTCCCGTCCGCGTTCCTTGCGAGCGCCCGCACCGCGGGCTGCTCCTGCGCCAGCAGCATGTCGATCGTCGCCAGGTCGTGCGTCAGATGCGCGCGCGCGCACAGGTTCAGGTATGCGCCCTGCGCGGTCTCGTCCGCCACCTCGCTCGTGTAGGAGACGGCCGTGATCCACGGCAGGCGCACCGCCGCGTACATGTGCTGCGGGTTCCAGTCAAACGGGATCCAGTAGTTGATCATTTCTTTATAATAGTCCGCCGGGAACAGGGCCGGCATCCAGGCGTAGGCGTATTTCGCAAACTGCGCGCTCCACTCCCGGTTCCAGCGGGCCGTCTCCGCGTCCGCGCCGATGGCGTCCGCGATCACGTCCTCCATCTTTTTGTTCACGGGCATGGTCTTTTCAACATACGCCGCGTCCTTCGCGTACCAGAAATAGCCGTACAGCAGGGACCGGGGCAGCCAGAAGCCCTTGTACGCGGGCGAGGTGTAGCCCGAAAACTGCTGTTCCCACTCGTGGCTGGGCACGCCGTGGTTATCCACCAGGATATCCGGCAGATAGCGGCTGTAGATGCGCGTAAGCGCCAGCGCTTCCGTGCTGAGCGTGGTCTGTGAGAAGTACTCTCCCGCAAACTCCTTGCCCACCGCGTTGAAGCGCGCGGTATGCAGCTTCCAGTTGGGATGTTCCGCGGACAGGCGCGTGTGGATGGCCGTGCCGTCCGTGTTCTCCATGGGTACAATCACCAGGTTCAGCTTTTTGGCGACGTCCCTGTATTTCTTATCCTGCAGGAGCGTGCGGATCAGCATGAAGGCGGCGTTGGTGCTGGACACCTCGTTGGCGTGGTGTCTGGCGTTGATGTAGAGCGTGGGCAGCGTATTTAACCGCTTCGCGTCCGCGGCGCCGCCGTCCGTAAAGCGCACGGCGTATATGGTGCGGCCCTCGTAGCTCTCCGCCACCGGGAAGACCGAAAGGCCCTCCACCTGCTGCAGCTGCTCCAGGATATTGCGGCAGTCCTCGTAGCCGATCACCTTATGCTCCATCAGGTCCACGTCGGCGATGCTGACGGTCTTTTCCGGCTGTTTCCCCGGCTTGCAGAATGCCTGAACCGGACGCCCCAGTTCCGGTACCAGTTCCAGCAGGCAGGGCTTTGCAAAGCGGCCGGCCAGTTTGAGCGTACCAGCCTCCAGCAGGGCCGCGTAGGCCGTGAGCAGTTCTTCCGAAACGCCCTTTGTCTGCACCGTGACCGCGGGCACGCCGCCCTGTAAGCCGACCGCCGAGACAAAGGCACTCACCCCGGCGCGGTCCCGCTGCGCGCAGAGCATGCGGCCGTCCTTTTCGATGGACGCCTGCTCCCGCAGCTGCCTGGTGAGCGTCACGGTAAACGCGGGGCGCCCCTTGCCGATATGCAGATCCGGCAGGATCAGGCCGGGCGCGTCAAAGGGGCCGTCCCCCTTCTGCTGTCCCAGGTATTTGAAATAGTCCGTGCCGGTAAAATACAGGTCCTCGTGCAGCGCGTTGAGCGGGGATATCATGTCCTCGCGGCTGCCCGTGCGGTACTCGGTCTCGCTCAGCGTGATATCCAGGTGCAGTTCCTTAAAGAAGGGCTGCAGGCCGCGCCGCAGTCTTCCGTCAAACTCGCGCTCCACGTAGGCGCGGCAGTCCGGCAGCACGTCGTGCTGGTATACGTCCCAGACGCTCTCCAGATCGGTCCGGATCCGCTCGTCTACGGTCTTCGCGCCGTTTACGCACGCCCGCACGTACCCGGTGGACGGGTGCACCAGCCCCAGCTGCGGATACTCGTCCATGAACGGACGCTCCGCGCAGGCGGAACGGTAGGTCTCCTCGTAGCATACGGTACTGCCCTTTTTGGCCCGCAGCAGGTAGGTGACGTCCTCTTCGCCCTCGTAGGCCGCAAAGCGCACCGCGTCCCTGCCCACGTTTAAGGCGGATACGATCATATCCTCCACGGGGTAGAGCTCCTGCAGGTAGCGGATGGGCAGGTCGAACCACTTGTCGGGCGTATCCTCCAGCCTGCGGATCTTGTTCGGCGTGGCGCCGTTCTCGTCCCGCCACACGGTCTCGCCCGCCGGCAGGAAGGGCTTAAAGAAGATCTCCACGCTGTCCGCGCCGGTTTTCTGCAGCGCGGGCAGGACCGCCTCGCGGATCCAGGAGAGCCCCTGTTTGTAGGCGTCCAGAATGCGCACGGTCCCAACGATCGCGCCCAGACCGGCCAGCCGCTGCCTGATCTCCTGCGCCAGCTCTTCCCGCAGGGCCTGCGGTTCGCTCAGTGCGGCAAAGAGGTCCACGGTATCGCCCGCCCGGATCCCGGCGTAGAGTTTCTGCTCCAGCACGTCCCGGAAGGCGTCCACCTCCCAGGGCAGGTCGTAGGATTTGCTGTACACGACGGCGCCGCTCTTATACTCTTCAAAAACGGTCTTCGGAAAGACCGCTTTCTGCTCTTCGGTCAGGCCGTAGGAAACGTAGGCCTGCGCGCCTTCCGCCTCCGCGCCAAGCGCGGCCAGGGCCGCGAGCTGACCGTCGCCGTGCATCAGCGCAAAGTCCTCGCAGAGCGTCTGCAGCACGTCGTCCAGGCGGTCATG
>CACZPX010000215.1 GCA_902783095.1 uncultured Lachnospiraceae bacterium | reverse complement strand
TCCGTCTTGGCCTCTTCCGTCTTGGCGGCTTCGGTCTGCGCAGCATCGCTGCCTTCAGGAGCCGCTGTTGTCTCATTGCTGCTGCCGCAGGCGGTCAGTGAAAAGACCATCGCCAGAGACAGGAGCAGCGCAACGATTTTGTTCCATTTCATTGCTTTTTTCCTCCTCTTTATTACTCATATTACAGGCAATCATGCCATGGAACGTCCGATCACAAACGCCGGTCTGCTTATGGGCCACATTTGTAATCATCCTTTATTATATACTACTTTGTAAACCGCCTTTCAATAAAAAAACAACGGAGATCCCACTGCGGCACCTCCGTTTTTTCTGTTTTTAACCGATATCTTTTGTTTATTAAACAAAACGGTCCTATTCCGCCGTTTCGCTCATGGAATTGAGCCGCGCCCCGTCGATCTTTCCCCAGGCGCCGGCGCCGGCTCCCTGGCATCTGACCGCGATCCCCACTGTGACCTGTCCGCCTTCCGGCACTTCTATGCCGGTGATCTCGGCGGTATGCCAGTCGTTGTATTCCGTGATCGCAAGCGGCGCCGTTAAGACGGTCTCTCCGTTTTGCTTAACATAAGCGCTGATATCCGTCGTGCCGCCGTCGCCGCCCATGATGGATATCGCATATTTATAGGTCCCGGCCGGCAGGTCTGCCACGTCCTGCTCCAGCGTAAAGTCCACGCTGTTTTCCGCCGCGCTCCAGAAGTGGAAGTGCCATTCCCCGCTCAGAGAGTCCGTGCTCTTCTGCTCCACGTACAGCTCGTCCGCCTTTGCCAGGTCCTCCACCCGCCAGGGATACAGGCTGCCGTCTTCAAAGCCGTCGTTTTTCAGGTAGTTGAACTCGATCATGGATACATGGCAGATCGCCTCCATGCCGTCGGCTTCCCCCGTCACCGTGTAGGTCTGCACGCCGCCCGTGTTCATGGCGGCGAGGTCCTCCTCGCCTGCGTTCCAGGTGACGGCGATCGCCTGCCTGGAATCGTCGTTCATCACCGCATCCACCGTCTCGGGCAAAACCACGGCCTCGTTTAAGTCAAAGGAGAGGTTCACATCCTGCAGCGCGTCCGGCGCAAGCGCCACCTCGTTGCCGGTCTTCACCAGCTTAAAGATGTTCAAAGACTCCAGCGGATGCCCCGCCGCGTCGAACAGCGCCTGGTTTTCCACCGCGCAGCCGCCGTAATACTTGCCGGCGTCGTTGGGGTCGTATCCGGCCGCGTATTTGGACGCCCAGCCGGAGCCGAATTCTTCCCACAGGGCCTCGTTCTCCTCTCTGGTGGCGCCGCCCACGCTGATCCAGGTGCCCTCCCAGTAGCACACGCCGATGCCGTCCGGGATGTGGGCGACGGTGTCGATCACATTGCGCACCGCGTTGGCCTGTCCCTGCACCGTAAAGGGGTAGTCCTTGACGACCGTTCCGTCGTCGGAGATGGTATTGCCGTTAAAATCCGAGTCTTCCGCCGTATAGGCGTAGGAGGTCTCCATGACCATCACCTTCTTGCCGTAGGTGTCGTGCACCTCGGTCAGGACCTGCGCCAGATTGTCCAGCGTGCCGTGCCAGTACGGATAATAGGAAGAGGCGAAGACGTCGTAGTCCACGCTGTAGTAGTCCAGACGCCAGGCGTAGTCCGCATAGGAGCCGGCCTTTTCGGGATTGGCAAAATGCACCGCCACCAGCGCGTCCGGGCACACCTCGCGCACCGCCTTCGACCCCGCCTGCATGATCGCCTGGATCCCCGCCCAGCGCTTTTCGCCGCACAGGGCGCCGTTGGTCTCGTTGCCCACCTGGACCATGCCCACGTCCGCGCCGGCCGCCAGGATGGTCTGCAGGCTCTCCTTTGTGTAGTCATAGACCGCCTGGCTCTTTTCTTCGATCTCCATGCCCTTCCAGGCCTTGGGGACCATCTGCTTGGACGGATCCGCCCAGAAATCCGAGTAGTGGAAGTCCACGATCAGCTTCAGGCCGGCTGCCGCCGCGCGCCGTCCGATCTCGGCCGCGGTCGCGGCGTCGTTGTTTCCGCCGCCGTAGCCCTTCCCCGCCGAATCGTGCGGATCGTTCCAGACGCGCACGCGGATATGCGTCACCCCGGCCTGCGCCAGGGTCAAAAACACGTCCTGCTCTTCGCCTTCAAAATTGTAGTATTTTACGCCGCTGTTTTCCTCCGCGATCACGGAAGAGGCGTCCATCCCGAAGATGAAATCCTCCGGAAGGCCCTCAACCTTCTTTACGTACAGCGGGCTGTCCACGGGCTCCGGCTGCGCGGCCTCCGTCTGGCTTTCGGTTTCCGTCTGATTGGTTACTTCCGCCGCCGTCGTGTCAGCCGCGGCAGCCGCGGTGGTCTCCGCCTGTGAGCCGGACGCCGCGTCCGTCTGCCCGGCAGCCGTCTGCGCCGGCTTTTCTGCCGACCCGCAGCCGGAGATC
>CACZPX010000214.1 GCA_902783095.1 uncultured Lachnospiraceae bacterium | reverse complement strand
GCCAAAGACAAAGGAAGAAAAGACGGACAGACCGCGCAAGGACAGGCCGTAACGCCGGCGCGGGACCTGTTATACCGGACTCAGGGAGGATACAATGGACTATTGCAGCAATTGCGGCGCAAAGCTGCCGGAAGGCGCGGACTTCTGTACCGTCTGCGGTGCCAAAACGGTGCGGCAGGCGGTGCCGGTGCATCAGATGCCTTATCAGGGCCAAGTGCCGCGGCAGGAGATGGGAACGCAGCAGCGTACGGGGCCGCAGTACGGCTGGGGACAGCCGCCCTACGGGACGCAAGTCGCGGCGGGCATGGGGCAGCAGCCGCCCAAAAAGAAGAATACGGCGGCAAAGATCGTCCTGGCCGTCCTCTGCGTGGCGGTCCTGGCGGTCGCGGCTGTGATCCTGATCCCGAAACTGACGGGAGATAAGGAGACGCATACGACGGAAGCGGCGCAGCAGACGACCCCGGCGGAGACGACAGAACAGGCGGCGGACGGGCCGGCGGATGCCTGGATGCAGGCGCTTGCCGGGCAGCTCCCCGCCCTCCGGCAGATCTGCAGCGACGGCGCGAAGATCGCCGGAACGCTCGCGGAAGCCACAAAGACGGTGTACGACGTCTACCGTTCGGGCGAGAACGCCGGGACGGCCCTCGGTACCTATGTGCCGGAGCTCGAGGCGCAGAATCGGGCATTGGATGCGCTGCAGGCGGATCTGGCCGCCGTAAAGAAAGCGCTGGAAGCGGCGCCTGCGCCGGCGGGAGAGACCGGCCGCGCCGTACAGAGACAGACGGAGGCCCTGCTTTTGCAGATCGGGAGCGCGGCGGACGACATGCTGGCGCTTTCGGATTTTTACATCCGTCAGCTGGAACTGTATCTGGATCACTACGGCTTCATGAACGACTATGAAGACGACGATTACAGCAATGAATACCTGGAGGCTTTCTACGGCGCGGTCAAGGGCCTGCAGGATGACTATCGGAAGATGGACAAGCCCGCGCTGGTGGCGCGCATCTGGGACATGAATACGGATCAACTCACGCTCCTGGCCCAGAGTCTGTACTACTTTTACAGCGGCCGCAACGAGGTGACGCTGGAACTGTACAACTTTGCGGAACTGTCTGATTACTACTATACGCTGGACAATAAATACAACATGCAGGCGCTGGACGCCATGTACAACGCCTTTGAGATGGACCGCGGGCTGTTCTCCGGGATCTTTTCGCAGACGCTGCAGGCCGCGGAGACGGCCTGCGGGGGCGGCGCCTTTGACGTGTCTGCGGGATCCGCGTCGGAGAGTTTCCACGCCGTGTATGAGATCGCCGGGGAGGTCTATCCCAACACCTATGCCGGTCTGGACTCCGTGGTGAACCTGACGTTCTCCACCACGCGGGAAAAGCAGGACGTGCTGATCGAGACCGAGGTGGTGGGCTTTACGCAGCCGCAGGAACAGAAGGTGACGCTCACACAGCAGCCCCAGTATCTGATGATCAAGCCGCCGGTCCTGATCGATCTGCCGGATCTGTCCAGCTCGCGCACGACCACGCTGCGCCTGAAGATCACCGACAACGAGACCGGCACCGTGTTGGTGCAGGAGAGCAGGCAGCTGACCCTGTACAGCCTGTACGACGTCTTCTATACCACCAACGAATTCGGCGTGACGGCCCAGTTCAATCTGCTGGGCTGGATGCGGCCGGAGTCCGAGGCCGTGAGCGTGATCAAGCAGACGGCTACCAGATATCTGGAGTCCCTAAACAGCAGCTGGGGCATCCTGCCCGGCTATCAGAACGGGTACGGCGTCAGTGAGGAGATCACGACCAAGCTGCAGGTGGCCGCGGTCCAGAAGGCCATCTCGGAGCTGGGCGTGCGCTACACGAACGACGCCTATTCCTATGCGGCGCACCAGCACGTGCTGACGCCGGATCAGGTGCTGGCGCAGAAGTCCGGCATCTGCATCGAGACCAGTCTGCTCATGGCAAGCTGCCTGCAGTCCATGACGCTGCATCCCATGATCGTGCTCACGCCGGGGCACTGCCAGGTGGCCGTGGAGACCTGGAGCGGCAGCCGGCAATACTATCTGATCGAGACCACCGATCTGCCCTATGGCGGCATTACGATCGCCAACAATACCATCGACTGGAACGGCCTGTTCGTCAACCCTGCCGACCCGTCCGACGCCTTCTGGACAGACTATCTGTCCGGCAAGGACGGGGAGGAGTCCTTTGACGGCAGCGACGTGTTCGTGATCGACTGCGATCTGCGCACGCTGATGAACCTGCAGGGGCTGGAGAGCGTGCAGGCGGAACTGGACATCAAGGCAGTGGAATTTGACGGCGGCGACCTGCCCGACGAGGAAGTGGAGCACGGCGAGCCCGGCTACGTGACCGTCTCCAACAACAACGGCACCTTTACGGTGATGGCGAAGGATACGGCGACGTACTCCGTCTTTGACAACAGCGTGGTGATCAGCCCGCTCGGCACGGACGACTGGCCGCTGCTCACGGTGGTGCGCTACCAGGGCACGGGGACCGCGAGCGATTACCTGAACGCCTGGTACCGGGCCAATATCGAGGGCAACAGCCGGATCGCCGCGTTTGACGGGCAGATCTACTCCAGCGAGATCTACGGGGAGACCTATTATTACATCTTTTATACGGAGACCGACGAGGACGATCCGTCCGTCACGCTGTATCGGACGGTCTACGTCCGGACCCTGCCGGACGGTCTGGCGGTCTTTGCCGCAACGGAGGACGTGGCGGAAAGCGACGAGACAGAAAACGTCTTTTATGAAGGGCTGGGCATCGCAATGTCCACGTTTGCGCCGGCCGGGTGAGAGACGGCGCGGTTTTGAAAGAATTGAATTCTTGTGCCGTTTGTGATACCATCACGTCATGACCTGCCCGGATGATCGCGGCTGCGCGTGCGCAGGTGAGGAAAGTCCGGGCTTCACAGGGCAGGATGCCGGATAACGTCCGGTGGGGGCGACCCTAAGGAAAGTGCAACAGAAAAGATACCGCCGGGGCGACCCGGTAAGGGTGAAATGGCAGTGTAAGAGACTACCGCTGACCCGGCAACGGGGCAGGCAGTGTAAACCCCATCCGAAGCAAGACCAAGCAGGGAGGATAAGGCGGCCCGTCTTCTCCCGGGTAGGTCGCTTGAGCCGTGCGGCGACGTACGGCCTAGATAGATGATCATCCTCGACAGAACCCGGCTTACAGGGCAGGTCATGATTTCCGCTTTCCGTATTTCTTAGTCAAAGTATTCATATGATCAGACACGGCATCGTCAAAAGCAGACTGTCATCCTTCCGGATCATCATCCTCGGATTTGCCGGGGTGATCCTGTTCGGGGCTCTGCTGCTGACCCTGCCGTTTTCTTCTGCGGACGGACAGGCCGCCCCGTTCGGCGACGCGCTGTTTACGTCCGTGTCCGGCGTGTGCGTGACCGGCCTGGTGGTGCGGGACACCGCCGCCGCGTGGTCCGGCTTCGGGCAGGGCGTGATCCTGCTGCTGATCCAGATCGGCGGCCTGGGCGTGATGACCGTCGCCGCGGCCTTTGCGTTCCTGTCCGGCAGGAAGATCTCCCTGATGCAGCGCAGCGTGATGCAGGAGGCCATCTCGGCGCCCGCCGTGGGCGGGATCGTGCGGCTGACGCACTTTGTGCTGAAGGGAACGCTCCTGTTTGAGGGGCTCGGCACGCTGCTGCTTCTGCCGCCGTTTTGCCGGGACTTTGGCGTGCGGGGCGTGTGGATCGCGCTCTTTACGTCGGTCTCCGCCTTCTGCAACGCCGGCTTTGACCTGATGGGAACGCCCGCCGCGCCGTACCGCTCCCTCACCGCATACGCCGCAGACCCGCTGGTGGTCTGCACCGTGGCCGTGCTGATCGTGGCCGGCGGCATCGGCTTTCTCACCTGGGAAGACGTGTTCCTGCACCGTCACCGCCTGAAAAAATACTCCATGCAGAGCAAGGTGATCCTGCTGACCACGGCGCTTCTGCTGCTGATCCCCTTTATTTGTTATTCCATTTTCGACTACAGGGAGCTCTCCGGCGGCGACCGTTTCCTGGCCGCGCTGTTTCAGTCCGTGACGCCGCGCACGGCCGGCTTCAACACCACGGACCTGACCGCGCTGACCGGAGCGGGACGCGCGCTGATGATCGTGCTGATGCTGGTGGGCGGATCGCCCGGCTCCACGGCCGGCGGCATGAAGACGACCACGCTCGCCGTGCTGTTTCTGAACGCCTTTGCGGTGTTCCGCAAAAAGAATAACGCCAACGTATTCGGACGCAGACTGGATGACCGCGTGGTAAAGGACGCGGCGACCATCCTGACGCTGTATCTGACGCTCTTCGTCGGCGGCGCGCTCCTTATAAGCGCCGCGGAGGGGCTGCCGGTTTCGGACTGTCTGTTCGAGACGGCCTCGGCGGTGGGGACCGTGGGTCTGACGCTCGGGATCACGCCGGGGCTGGGACTGTTTTCGCGTATGATCCTGATGCTTTTGATGTTCCTGGGACGCGTGGGCGGCCTGACGCTGATCTTTGCGGTCTCTTCGGATCTGAACCGGAATCTGTCCAGGCTGCCGAAGGGCAAGATCAGCGTGGGATGAGCCGCCGGAAAGGAGAGAACGATGAAATCATTTCTGCTGATCGGCCTGGGAAGGCTGGGACGGCACATTGCGATGCAGCTGCATGAGCTGGGGCACCAGATCATGGCCGTGGACGCCAACGAGGCGCGGGTGGAGGAGGTCCTGCCATATGTGACCAACGCGCAGATCGGCGACAGCACCAGCGAGGACTTTCTGCGCTCGCTGGGCGTGGACAGCTACGACGTGTGCATCGTGGCCATCAGCGGCAGCTTTCAGAGTTCCCTGGAGACCACGTCGCTGCTGAAGGAGCTTGGCGCGAAGTTTGTGGTGGCGCGCGCGGAGCGGGACAGGCAGAGCAAGTTCCTGCTGCGCATCGGCGCGGACGAGGTGATCTACCCGGAAAAGCAGGTGGGGCACTGGACGGCCATCAAGTACAGTTCGGAGCGGATCCTGGACTATGTGGAGCTCGACGACGACCACGCCATCAGCGAGGTGACAGTGCCGGAGGCTTGGCTCGGGAAGACCGTGCGGGAGCTCGGCATCCGGAGAAAGTACGGCATGAACATCATGGCCATCAAGCAGAACGGAAAGATGGACATGTCCGTGCAGCCGGACACCGTGCTGACTTCCGACATGACGCTGCTGGTGCTCGGCGAGGACAAGATGCTGCAGAAATTCTTCCAGGTTTAAGTAACGGACGGCATATGGTAAGGAAAAAACGGCATAAGAAATCGCCTCTTTTGCCGTGAAGCAGGACACGGAAAAGGATAGAAAAGAGAGGGGCCGGCAAACATATCTTTATTAAAGAATTGCCTTAAAAAATTAAGAATAATTCTTTACAGAAAGATCGCCCATGTTATAATCTGAACGTAGTGTGAAAGCACAATCAAAAGTGAGGTAAGAAGGAATGTACAAAATCGTAGAGAGAAAGGAGCTGAACCCCACCGTCACCAAGATCGTCGTGGAAGCTCCTTACGTGGCACGGAAAGCAGAACCCGGCCAGTTCGTTATTCTCCGCGTAGACGAGGACGGCGAGAGGATCCCGCTTACGATCGCCGGTTTCAACCGTGAAGCGGGCACCGTGGATATCATCTTCCAGATCGTCGGAGCGACGACCGAAAAGATGAATCACCTCAACGTCGGCGACTCCCTGCACGATGTGGTGGGCCCGCTCGGCAATCCTACCGAAACCGAAGGCTTAAAGAAAGTTGCGATCGTCGGTGGCGGCGTGGGCTGCGCCATCGCGCTCCCCGTTGCCAAGAAGCTGCATGACCTGGGCTGCGAGGTCCACTCCGTGGTCGGTTTCCGCAACAAGGACATCGTGATCCTGGAAGACGAGTTCAGGGCCTGCAGCGACAAGCTGGTCCTGATGACGGACGATGGCTCCTACGGCGTGAAGGGCCTGGTCACCGCGGGTCTGGAAGAACTGATCCAGGCCGGCAACGAGTATGACGAAGTCATCGCCATCGGCCCGGTCATCATGATGAAGTTCGTGTGCCAGACTACTGCGAAATACAATATCAAGACCATCATCTCCATGAACCCGATCATGATCGACGGCACCGGCATGTGCGGCGGCTGCCGCCTGACCGTTGGCGGCGAGACCAAGTTCGCCTGCGTGGACGGCCCCGATTTTGACGGTCATCAGGTCGATTTCGCCGAGGCGATGTCCCGTGCGACCATGTACAAGGCGTTTGAGCGCAAGCGCCATGAAGAGACCTGCAACCTGTTCAAGAAGGAGGTACAGTGACCATGCCGAATATGTCTCTCGTTAAGAACAAGATCCCGGAACAGGATCCGATGGTCCGCAACAAGAACTTCAAGGAAGTGGCGCTGGGCTATACCGTAGAGCAGGCCATGGACGAAGCCAAGCGCTGCTTAAGCTGCAAGAATCATCCCTGTGTGGCCGGCTGCCCGGTCAATATCAAGATCCCGCAGTTCATCGCGAAGGTCGCAGAGGGCTACTTTGAGGAAGCCTACCAGATCATCGCGCAGGACAGCTCCCTGCCGGCGGTCTGCGGCCGTGTGTGCCCGCAGGAGACCCAGTGCGAGCATCTCTGCGTACGCGGCATCAAGGGCGAGCCGGTCGGCATCGGCCGTCTGGAGCGCTTTGTCGCCGACTATCATAATGCGCACGCCAAGGATGAGGTGAAGCGCCCCACCCCCAACGGCCATAAGGTCGCCGTCGTAGGCGCCGGCCCCGCCGGTCTTACCTGCGCGGGCGATCTGGCCAAGATGGGATATGACGTGACCATCTACGAAGCCCTGCATATGGCGGGCGGCGTGCTGGTCTACGGCATTCCGGAGTTCCGTCTGCCCAAGGCGATCGTGAACAAGGAAGTGGAAGGCTTAAAGGCCCTGGGCGTCAAGGTCGAGACCAACGTCGTGATCGGCCGCTCCATCTCCATCGACGAACTGATGCAGGACGAAGGCTTTGAAGCCGTATTCATCGGCTCCGGCGCCGGTCTGCCCAGCTTTATGAAGATCCCGGGCGAGAACTTAAAGGGCGTGTTCTCCGCCAACGAGTTCCTGACCCGTACCAACCTGATGAAGGCCTACAAGGACACGGCCGATACCCCCATCTTCCACGGCAAGCGCGTGGCGGTCGTGGGCGGCGGCAACGTGGCCATGGACGGCGCGCGCTGCGCGCTGCGTCTGGGCGCCGACAAGGTCTACATCGTCTACCGCCGTTCCGAGGCAGAGCTTCCCGCCAGAGCGGAGGAAGTGCACCATGCCAAGGAAGAGGGCGTTATCTTCAAACTGCTCAACAACCCGATCGAGATCCTGGGCGATGAGAACGGCTTCGTCAAGGGTATGCGCTGCATCAAGATGCAGCTGGGCGAGCCGGATGCCTCCGGCAGACGCCGTCCCGTCCCGATCGAGGGTTCCGAGTTTGAACTGGACGTCGACACTGTGATCATCGCCATCGGCACTTCGCCGAACCCGCTGATCCGCAACACCACCAAGGGTCTGGAGACCAACCGCCACGGCTGCATCGTGACCAACGGCGAAGACGGTCTGACCAGCCGCGAGGGCGTGTACGCGGGCGGCGACGCCGTGACCGGTGCCGCGACCGTTATCCTTGCGATGGGCGCCGGAAAATCCGCTGCCGCCGCTATGGACAAATACATCCAGTCCAAGTAAAATGGCCTTGAAGGCAACCTGAGGGGAGACAGTTGTCTCCCCTTATTTATTGAAAGAAAGACAAAGACGGCCAGCGCAGCCGGCCGGTATCCGCAAAAGATCATCAGGATCAGGGAGGAAAAAAATGAGACCCATTGAAGCATCGGACAAACTGCAGAAGATCCACAGCGACATCAGAGGCCCGGTCTATGAGAAATCGCAGGAGATGCGGCGCGCCGGCATCGATATCCTGCGCCTGAACACGGGCAACCCCGCGACCTTCGGCTTCAAGATGCCGGAGAGCGTGCGCAACGCCCTGTTAAACCACGAAGAAGAGGCGGTCGCCTACTGTGACGCGCGCGGCATGTTAAAGGCGCGCGAAGCGATCGCCGCCTACCATACGAGCCGCGGCATAGCGGGCGTGACCCCCGACGACGTCTACATCGGCAACGGCGTGAGCGAAGTGGCGGAGATGCTCTGCGCGAGCATCTTAAACTTCGGCGACGAGCTTTTAATGCCGCGCCCCAGCTACAGTCTCTGGAGCAATGGCGCCTACCTGGCCGGCGCAAAACCGGTGTTCTACACCTGCGACGAGAAGTCCGGCTGGTATCCGGACGTGAAGGAGATGGAAAAGCTGGTCACCGACCGCACCAAAGCCGTGCTGCTGATCAACCCCAACAACCCCACCGGCGCGGTCTATCCGCCCGAGGTGGTGCGCGAGGTGGTGGAATTTGCCCGCCGCCACGAGCTGCTGATCATCTCCGATGAGATCTACGACCGCCTGATTTTGGACGATCTGCCCTACGTATCCACGGCGTCCCTGGCACCGGACCTGCCCGTGGTCACGACCAACGGCCTGTCCAAGTCCCACCTGATCTGCGGTTTCCGCATCGGCTGGCTGGCCCTGTCCGGTCCGCGCGAGCTCACGGCGCCCATCAGCCAGTGCATCAACAAGCTCTGCGCGCTGCGTCTGTGCGGCAACGCCCTGGCTCAGCTGGTGGTCCCCGCGGCCCTGGAGGACGAGCAGAGCACGCGCGAGATGTGCAGCCCCGGCGGCCGCGTGTACGAACAGCGCGAGGCGGCCTGCCGCGCCCTGGACGAGCTGCAGGCAGAGGGCATCTTAAGCTACAACAAGCCTCACGCGGCCTTCTACGTATTCCCGCGCGTGGCGGATCACATCGTGATCAAAAACGACCGTCAGATGGCGTTCGACCTGCTGGAGCAGAAGCACATCCTGCTGGTGGCCGGATCCGGCTTTGACTGGATCGATATGCAGCACTTCCGCCTGGTCCTGCTGCCCGAGCCGGACGAACTGTACAAGGCCGTGAAGGACATCGGCGACTTTTTGCGCGGCTACCGTCAGGATTGACGAAAAACCGCAAAAAAGACCTTGCATTCGGCGGACGGCTGTGGTAATATATCTGTCGCTGCCTGTGCAGCCCAAATGCGATTTCATTTAAGATGAGGTGATAGAAATGCAGGAAAGTATCCAGCCCAAGTATTATCAGGCCAAGGTGACGTGCAACTGCGGCAACGAGTTCGTTACCGGTTCCACCAAGCCCGAGATCCACGTTGAAGTCTGCTCCAAGTGCCATCCGTTCTACACCGGTCAGCAGAAGGCGACCCAGGCACGCGGACGTATCGATAAGTTCAATCGCAAGTACGGTCTGAAACAGGAACAGTAGACCGACTTTTCCAGGAGAGGTCAAGGCCCCGCAAGAGGCTTTGGCCTCTCTTGCGTATAAGAAAGTCCGCTTTGCAGGCGCCGGAGCAGAAAGAGCAAACCGCCGTGCCTGCACGGGCGGGGAACGCTTTCTGCTCCGGCAGGCGGTCTGCGAAGCAGGACGCCGCACCGACATAAGTAAAACGGAAGCTGCGAAGCAGCGGCGTACCGCGAAGCGGGACGGTTTTACGCATGCGGTGCGCCTGCAAAGAAGGCAGGCTCCTGTTTTATCATTTTTCATAGAGAGGAAACACAAACCATGCGATACTCCGGGATCGGCGGCCAGGCCGTGCTGGAAGGCATCATGATGAAGAACCACGAAAAGTATTCCGTGGCCGTGCGCAGGCCGGACGGGACCATCGCGTCCGAGACGGCGGAATACCGCAGCATTGCCGAAGGCCACCGCTGGATGAACCTGCCGTTCATCCGCGGCGTGTTCCGCTTTGTCGACTCCATGCGGCTGGGCATCAGAACGCTCACCTTCTCCGCCGAGATGTCGGGACTGGAGGAGCCGGAAGAGAAGTCGGGCGGCAAAAAAGGGAGCGCGGGCGAGAGCGTGATGATGGGCGGCGCCGTACTGATGGCACTGGTCATGGCCGTGGGCCTGTTTGTGCTGCTGCCGGTGCTGCTGTCCAATCTGCTCAAAAAAGTGACGGATTCTTCCCTGCTGATCGGCCTGTGCGAGGGCGTGCTGCGGCTGATCATCTTCATCGGCTACGTCAAGGCCATTTCCCTGATGAAGGATATCCGCCGCACCTATATGTACCACGGCGCGGAGCACAAGTGCATCAACTGCATCGAGACGGGGCTGCCGCTCACGGTGGAGAACGTGCGCATCAGCTCCAAGGAGCACAAGCGCTGCGGTACCAGTTTTATGCTGTTCGTGATGCTGATCAGCATCATCGTGTTCATCTTTGTGCGTTTCGACAATATCTGGCTGCGCCTGGCTTCCCGGATCGTGCTGATCCCGGTCGTGGCCGGCCTGTCATTCGAGTTTATCCAGCTGGCGGGCCGCTCCAACAGCAAAGTGATCAATATCCTGAGCAAGCCCGGCCTGCTGATGCAGCGCCTCACCACCAAAGAGCCGGAGGACGATATGATAGAAGTGGCCATCCGCGCGGTGGAGGACGTGTTTGACTGGCGCAGTTTCCAGGCGGAAGAAAAGCCGGACGCCGCGGAGGCAGCCGGCGCATGACGCTGCAGGAGGCACTCAAAAAGGGCAGGAGCGAGCTGCGCTTCCATGAGATCGAGGAATACGAGCTGGACAGCCGGCTCTTGCTGGAGCACGTGACGGGCCTTTCCCACGGGCAGCTGCTGCTGCGCATGCACGACGAGATCGCCCCGGCGGACTGGCGCCGTTTTCAAAAAGCCGTTGCCAGGCGGGCCGCGCGGGAACCGCTGCAGCACATTATGGGAAGCGTGGACTTTATGGGACTCTCGCTAAAGTGCGACGCACGCGCGCTGATCCCCAGGCAGGAGACGGAGCTTCTGGCCGAGCGGGCCGTGAAGCTCTCCCGCAAAAGGGAGGGACAGACCGCGCTGGATCTTTGCACCGGCAGCGGCTGCATCGCGGCGGCCATGGCCGTTTTGGGCCGTTTTGAGAGCGTCACGGCCACGGATCTTTCCGCGGAGGCCCTCTCGCTTGCAAAAGAGAATTTTGCGCTGACAGGCGCCAGGGTGGAAACGCTTTTGGGCGACCTGTTTTTGCCGGTCGCCGGCAGGCGCTTTGATATCATCACCGCCAATCCGCCCTATATCGCGCGTGCGGAACTGGACGGCCTGATGCCGGAGGTGCGGGATCACGATCCGATGATGGCGCTGGACGGCGGATCGGACGGCCTGGACTTTTACCGGCGCATCGCCGCAGAGGCGCCGCGGCACCTGAGGCCGGACGGCTGTGTGCTGACGGAGATCGGAGACAGGCAGGCGGCGGCCGTGAGCGGCCTGTTTGCGGACGCGGGGTTTGCGAACGTCCGCGTATGGAAGGACTACAGCGGCAGGGACCGGATCGTCACCGCCGCGGGAGGAAACGATGTTTGACAGACTGGAAGACCTGGTAAGGCACTTTGAAGAGCTGCAGGCGGAACTGTCGCGGCCGGAGGTCGCGGGCGACCCGGTGCGCTTCCGGAAGCTGATGAAGGAACAGAACGACCTGGCGCCCATCGTGGACGCCTACCGGGCCTATAAAAAAGAACAGGACAACGTAAACGGCACGCTGGAGCTGCTGGAGGCGGAGAGCGACCCGGAACTGCGGGAGCTGGCCAAGGAGGAACTGGCCGAAAGCCGCAGGGCGCTGGAAGAACTGGAAGAGCGCTTAAAGATACTGCTGCTGCCCAAGGACCCGAACGACGACAAGAACGTGTTTGTGGAGATCCGGGCCGGCGTGGGCGGCGAAGAGGCCGCTCTGTTTGCGGCGGAGCTCTACCGCATGTACGTGCGCTTTGCGGAGCGCAACCGCTGGAAGAGCGAGCTGATCTCCGTAAACGAGAGCGAGATCGGCGGGGTAAAAGAGGTGGTGTTCATGCTCACCGGCAGCAGCGTCTACTCCAAAATGAAATATGAGAGCGGCACCCACCGCGTGCAGCGCGTGCCGGAGACCGAGTCCGGCGGGCGCATCCACACGTCCACGGCCACGGTGGCGGTGATGCCGGAAGCGGAAGAGGTGGACGTGCAGATCGACTTGAACGACTGCCGCTTTGACGTGTTCCGCTCCTCCGGGCACGGCGGACAGAGCGTCAACACCACGGACTCCGCGGTGCGGCTGACGCACATCCCCACGGGCATCGTGATCAGCTGCCAGGACGAAAAATCCCAGTTAAAGAACAAGGACAAGGCCCTGAAGGTGCTGCGTTCGCGCCTGTACGACCTGGAACTGAAGAAAAAGCAGGACGCGGAGGCGGCCAACCGGCGCAGCCAGATCGGCAGCGGCGACCGCTCCGAAAAGATCCGTACCTACAACTTTCCGCAGGGCCGCGTGACGGAGCACCGTATCAAGCTGACGCTGTACCGGATCGACGCGGTGATGGACGGGGACCTGTTTGAGATCACGGACAGTCTGATCGCGGCGGACCAGGCCGAACGCCTGAGCCGGATGAACAGCGCGGAGGGCTGAATGAAAAAAGCAGACAAAACGTCCGCTTTATGTTATGATCAAGACATGAAATCACATCGCTTATGGCTCATCGTATTCCTGCTGCTGACGGCTGCGGCCTTCGGCAGGCTTTCTGCTGCTGCGGAGCCGCTTCCGGACGGGGATCCGCTGCCGGAGGAGGAGATCCTGGAGACGGAGGAGGATTTTGACCCCGCCGCGCAGCTGCAGGCCTATCTGGACCGGAACCTTCTGGGAACGGGAGACGCGGCCGGTACGGCCGTGCTCTTAAAAAAGAGCGCAGCCTACAACGGCAGCCGGCTGACCGGCTTAAACCGCGAGGTGTACGACGCGGTAAAGCCGCTGATCGCCGAGGTGGCCGCCGGGGAGCGGTCGTCCACGTCCTTTACGGTGACGATAGACATCCCGGACAAGTTTGCCGGGAAGAGCTGGACCGCGGAGGACCTGGGGCTGGAGAGCCTGGTCACGGCCAGCGGCGCGGCAAGTTCCGCCTATCATGCGCCGATGGAAGCGCTTACGGGCTACAGCCGCAAAAAGGTCGTCTACGCGCTGCTGCGCGACTGTCCGTACGAGATGTACTGGTTCGGTCGGTATTATAAGAACGGCTATCCCTGGGCGGTCTACCGGTCCGGAGACAGCTATGTGGTGCGGCTTAAGACAGCCGTCACGCTGGATATCAGCGTGTATCAGGCCGACCGCGAGGACGATCCGGGCTTTGCGGACACGGAAACGGCAGCGGTGTCCGGCAAGTACTACGCCGTCGATCCGGCTAAGATCACCGAAGTGAATACCGCCATTGAAAACGCGCGGGCCATCGCGGCCGGGGCCGCAGCCAATGAAGCGCTCAATACCGACCGCGCCCTTCTGACGCACTATTTCACCACAATCCACGGCCTGAGCGCGTACAACAGTGCAGCCGCGAATACCGAGAATATGTACGGCAATCCCTGGCAGCTCATCTGGCTTTTTGACGGGGACCCGGACACAAAGGTGGTCTGCGAAGGCTACGCCAAAGGCTTCCAGTATCTGTGCGATATGACGGACTTTGACAGCGAAAAGATCCGCTGCATCAGCGTGACGGGCTATATGAACGGCTCGTCCGCCCTGCATATGTGGAACGTGGTGCGGCTGGAGGACGGCCAGAACTACCTTGTGGACGCGACCAACCCCTACAAAGCGGGGGGCGTGATCGACACCGCGTATTTCTGCCTGGCCCCGGCCGTATCGGGCGATCTGGACGGCGGATATTCCGTGCAGAACGGGCCTTCCGCACGCAGACGCTATACCTATGACGACGATACCCGCATGCTTTACTCCGACGCGGCTCTCACGCTGGCAGATCCGGTGCTGCCGCCCGCAAAAGTGAAGAACTTTGCGGCAGCGGTGACGGAGGGCGTGGACGGCGTCCGCCTTACCTGGGACGCGCTGGACGGCGCGGAGGGCTATCATATCTATAAGAAGATGGGGAGCGGCAGCTATAGTGCCGAACCGGCCGCGGTGCTGGAAGACCCGCTTTCGGCGGAGTGGACGGATACCGATATCGCCGAGGTGGCGGATTTTTCCTACCGCATCAAGGCCTGGGTGACGGATCCGCAGACGCAGGAGAAACTGGAGAGCGAAGTGGCTAACGTGGTCTCGGTCCACGTGGGAGCCAGACCGGTGGCGCTTTCGGATACGGATATCCGCGTGGCGGACCAGACCTATACCGGCACGGCACAAACGCCGGCGCCTGTGATCCTGTGGCAGGGGCTGACGCTCACGGAGGGGACCGATTATACGGTGGACGGCTATGCCGGGAATATCAACGCAGGGAAGGCCGCCGTCACGATAACCGGCATCCCGAAAGACGACCCGGACCAGACGACCTATACCGGAACGGTGACCGTGTCCTTTACCGTCAAACCCGTAACGCTTGCATCGGCCACGATCAAATACCCGAGCCTGGTGTATACCGGCAAAACGCGCACCCAGAGCGGCACCACCGTGGTCACGGCGACCGTAGCCGGACAGGAGAAGGTCCTGACCTGGAAGACGGACTATACGATCTCCTACAAAAACAGCCTGAATGCCGGCACGGCCACCATGACGATCATGGGAAAGGGCAATTATACCGGGACGCTTACAAAGACCTTTACGATCACGAAGCGCGCGCAGACGCTCACGGCAGCGGCGGCATCCGCAAAGCTGCAGCCCGGAAAGACCACGCAGATCACGGCCAAAAACACCACCTACACCGGCGTGACGGGGACGTTCTCCTATACGTCGTCCGACACCGCCGTGGCGACGGTGAACAGCAAGGGTCTGGTCACCGCGAAGGCGCCCGGCAAGGCGGTGATCACGGTGAAGGTCACCACGCCCAATTATAAGGACGCTTCGGTGAAGATCACGGTGAAAGTGGTGCCGAAGGCGACGGCTTCCGTAAAGCTTTCCAAGACCTCCACGGGTATTAAGGTGACCTGGCAGAAAGTGGCCGGCGCGGACGGATACTACATCTACCGCAACGGGAAAAAATACAGCGTGATCAAAAGCGGAAGCACCGTTTCCTGGCTCAATACCTCGGTCAGGACCGGCGTCAAATACACCTACTATGTGGTGGCTTACGACAGCGCTTCCGGCGCGGGGGCTGCCTCCGCCAAAAAGACGACCTGGTTCGTGCCCCGTCCCGCGGCGCCCGTGCTGACAGGCACCAGGGCCGGACGGCTGACAGTCAGCTGGGACCCGGTCAAAACGGCGGACGGATACCGGATCCAGGTCAGCACAGCAAAGGATTTCAGCGAGAACACGACCAACCGGACGGTGTATTCGGACCAGGACTTAAAAAAGACGGTGGCATCGCTCAAGTCCGGGACCCGCTATTACGTCCGCGTCAGAGCCTTTGTGGAAAAAGACGGGAAGCAGTATATCTCGGCCTGGAGCCCGGTAAGGTATCGTACCGTCCGGTAACGCTCCTTGTGCATCGTGCACAAAACACAGCGGGGCTTACGGATCATTTGAACAATGTTTTTTTGCGGCGTTGACGTTATAACAGAAGAGATCTTTGTAAGAATATAAAAGAAACCGCCGGTGACGGATATGCGGCACCGGCGGCGTACGAGGAGACAAAATGAGGAAAGTGTTTGCAGCCATACTGACCCTGACCATGCTTCTTTTATGCGCGGTGCCGGCCGCAGCGTCGGTCCCCAAGGGATCGGACGTGCGCTATGAGACCGCGGCCGCGGAGACGACGGCGGAACAGCAGCAAGGCTTTGCGATCAAGAACAGCACTATCATCGGAACGGCGCTGGTGATCGCGGCCATCTGCCTGGTGGTGATGCTCATCACGGCGCTCACCACCAAAAAGGATCATCCCTCGGACAAAAAGTGGGAGGAACACTGGAAAAAATAAACCGGATATACGGACGTTTAAAGAACCTGTCGGACCTGGGCCGGCAGGTTT
>CACZPX010000213.1 GCA_902783095.1 uncultured Lachnospiraceae bacterium | reverse complement strand
GGGCGCCATCGGCGCCATGGTCGCCAACGCTGCGCTGGGCCTGGGCATGAAGGTCATGGGCTATGACCCTTACCTGTCCGTCAAGGCCGCCTGGAGCGTGGATCCCGCCGTGAAGATGGTCACCGATCTGGACGACATCTATGCCGTTGCGGATTACATCACCATCCACGTACCGGCCATGGAGTCCACCAAGGGCATGATCAGCGCCGAAGCCATCGCCAAGATGAAGGACGGCGTGACCTTCTTAAACTACAGCCGCGATACGCTGGTTGACGAAGCCGCCATGGCGGAAGCCTTAAAGAACGGCCACGTGCATCGCTACATGACCGATTTCGCCAACCCGAAGAGCGTTGTGATGGAAGGCGCCGTGGTCACGCCGCACCTGGGAGCTTCCACCGAGGAGTCCGAGGACAACTGCGCGATGATGGCTGTGGACGAGATCAAGAACTACATTGAGAACGGCAACGTGATCAATTCCGTGAACTTCGGCCGCGTCGATCTGGGCGCCGTCAAGAATGCGCGTGTTGCGGTATTCCACGGTCCCTGCGACAAGGTTGCGGGCAAGGTCGCCGGCGTGCTGGCCGACTGCGGTTTCGCTGTCGCTGCGCAGGTCGACGCCATCCGCGGCAACTACGGCTACGCCCTGTACGAAGTCGATCACACCGTCTGCGACGCTACCGTCGCCAAGATCATGGAAGTGGAAGGCGTCTGCAAGGTCCGCGTGATCAAATAAAGAGGTTCGATGTTTTATTCAAACGATAATCTGACTCCGGTCGCACTGGAGTCCCTTACCGCCGCCGAAGAGGCGGCGGTATTGTTAAATCAGTCTTACGTCGGCACCGAGCATCTGCTGCTGGGGCTGATCCGCACGGACTCCGGCACGGCCGAGGTCCTGCGCCGCCACGAAGTGACCGAAAAACGGGTGCTGGAGCTGGTGGACAACCTGGTCTCCGTGGGAGAGACCAACGCCCAGAAGGGCAAAAAGACCGCCGCGGAGTGGACGCCCAAGGCCAGACAGGCCGTGGAAAACGGCGTGCAGGAGGCCGTCCGCATGGGGCAGAAGCGCGTCGGCACGGAACATCTGCTGATGGGCCTGTTCTCCGAGGAGGACAGCGTAGCCATGCGTCTGTTCCGCACCATGAACGTGAACGACCAGAAGATCCTGTTTGACCTGTATCAGTCCATGGGCGAAGAGGGCATCCCCTACCTGATGGAGATGCGTGAGAAAAACAACAGCGAAGGCCAGGAGGGCGGCTCCCTGCTGGAGCAGTTTTCCAAGGACCTGACAGCCATGGCGGCTGCCGGCAAGCTGGATCCGGTGATCGGCCGCGAGGCCGAACTCGCCCGCATGGTGCGGACCCTAAGCCGCCGCACCAAGAACAACCCCTGCCTGATCGGCGAGCCCGGCGTGGGCAAGACCGCCATTGTGGAAAAGCTGGCCGCGCAGATCGCGGACGGCACGGCCCCGGCGTCCATGGCCGGCAAGCGCCTGCTGGCGCTGGATCTGGCCGGCATGGTGGCGGGCACCAAATATCGCGGTGAATTTGAAGAGCGCATCAAGGGCGTGATCAGCGAAGCCACGGCGGACGGCAACGTGCTGCTGTTTCTGGACGAACTGCACACGCTCATCGGCGCGGGCGGTTCCGAGGGCGGCCTGGACGCGGCCAACATCTTAAAGCCGGCCCTGTCGCGCGGTGAACTGCAGGTGATCGGCGCCACCACGGTGGACGAATACAAAAAACACATAGAAAAAGACGCGGCCCTGGAGCGGCGCTTCCAGCAGATCATGGTGGAGGAGCCCACGGAGCAGGAGACCAAGGCCATCCTGTTCGGGCTGCGGGAAAAATACGAGGCCCATCACGGGGTGACCATCACGGACGAGGCGGTAGAGGCTGCGGCGTCGCTTTCGGCGCGCTACATCAGCGACCGCTTCCTGCCGGACAAGGCCATAGACCTGATGGACGAGGCGGCCAGCAAAGTGCAGCTGGGCGACCGCGGCACGGACAAAAAGCTGGCGGCGCTCACGGAACAAAAGGCCGAGCTGGACGCGGCAAAGGACGCGGCGTTAAAGAACACCGACTTTGCCCGGGCAAAGGAACTGCTGGCGCAGATCCAGAAGACGGACGAAAAGATCGCAAAGCGCCGGCGCGCGGCAGGCGGAGCCCTGCCCGCCGTGACGGAGACGGACATCGCCGCCGTGGTGGCGGACTGGACCCGGATCCCCGTCTCGCGGCTGTCCCAGTCGGAATCGACCCGTCTGCGGCGTCTGGAGAGCGAGCTGCACAAGCGGCTCATCGGCCAGGAGGACGCGGTAAAGGCCGTGTCCATGGCGGTGCGGCGCGGCCGTGTGGGCTTAAAAGACCCCAAACGGCCCATCGGATCCTTCCTGTTCCTGGGGCCTACCGGCGTGGGAAAGACCGAGCTTGCCAAGGCGCTGGCCGAGGCGCTGTTCGGCAAGGACGACGCCATGATCCG
>CACZPX010000212.1 GCA_902783095.1 uncultured Lachnospiraceae bacterium | reverse complement strand
CTGCAGATACTGCTTGAAGCCGTCAAAGACCTCCTCTTTTTCCGCGGCGCCGTCCCGGATCATTCTGGCGGTGGTGATGGCGTAGGTGTCGGCAAAGTCCCGGATGGCCAGGGGGAACGCGGCGTTATCCGGCGCGGCTTTCGCGGCGCGCGCCAGATGCAGCAGAAACAGCAGCTGTTCGCCGACGTAGTCCGGCGGGTTGCCGTCCACGTGTACGGGGCGGTAGCCGAAGCGGTGGTAAAAGCGGATCACGTCCAGTGTGGTCCGGTTGCACAGCACGCGCTCGCCAAAGGCCGCGGAGGCCCACAGCGGGACGTTCCAGAACGAGTTGGTGCCGCGGAAGAGTTCGTCGTATAAAAGGGACCAGTCCCGCGCAGCGTGCGCCGGATAGTCCGAAAAGGTCTGCATCACGGGCTGCGCCTGTTCGCTGCAGGCGAAAAAGGCAGCCGCTTCTGAAAGGGCCTGATAGATATTGCTGTTTTCCCGATTCGTCATCTGGTCACCTCCGGCGTTTTGCACGCCTGCTTTGCAGGATCCGTCGCCTGGCCCGCTTCCAGTTCCTGCCGGATGGCGGGCATGGCGGTCAGGTCGCCGATCAGTACGGCGCCGCACAGGCGGCCGCCGCGGTAAAACCGTTTTTCATAGCAGCGGTCTGCCCCGGTATGGGGATTGACCAGAAACGCCGCGCTGCAGGCGGGCTGACTGCCGCAGAGGGTGCGGTCGCAGGCCTCTTCCCGTACGTCGCCCATGGAAAAGACGTTGGTCCCCAGCGCGGAGAGCAGGACCGCCGCGGGCTTAGGCGCAAAGACGACGGCCCCGTTTTTGCCGTGGACGGCGTTGTATCCCGCGACGCGGCCAGACTCTGCCGCGTAGGTCCAGAGCCCCGGATTGAGATCGTCGGTGTCGCACTGTCCCAGGGCGTCGTGACGTGCGCTGCGGTCGATCTGGATGCAGTCGCCCGCCGCGTACACGTCCGGCGCGGAGGTGCGGAGCGTATCGTCCGTCAGAACGCCGCGGCCGCAGGCCAGGCCGGAACGCTCCGCCACGGCCGTATTGGCGCGGACGCCGCAGCAGAGCAGCACCGCGTCTGCCGGAAAACGCCGCCCGTCGGCCAGGACCACCGCCTCCGCGCGGGTCCCGCCCGCTATCCGGGCGATCCGCACGCCGGTTTGCACGGAAATGCCGGCGGCAGCGGCGCGTTCTTCCAGAACGGCGGCGGACTGCGCATCCAGCACCCGCGGCAGCAGCTGCGGAAGGGCCTCCAGCACGGTCACGGCACAGCCGGATTTTTTGATCTCCCAGGCAAACTCCAGTCCGATCACGCCGCCGCCGATCACCACAGCGGTGCGCGCGGCAGCCAAAAGCCGCCGGATCTTCTGAAGATCGTCTATGCTCCGCACCACGGCGGTCCCGGGCAGGTTTGCACCGGGAATGGGCGGAACGTGGCTGCGGGCGCCCAGCGCATAGATGCAGCTGTCATAGGCAAGCGCGGTGCCGTCCGCAAGCAGGACTTCCTTTTTATCCGTGAGGATCCGGTCCGCGGCGGTGCCGCACAGCAGCCGCACGCCCCGGTTTTCATACCAGTCCGCCGTATGCAGCGGCAGGCGGTCCCGCAAAAAGGTGTTTAAGGCCAGTTTGGAGAGCAGCGGCCGCACGTAGGGAAGGTCGCGCTCGTCGGAAAGGAGCGTGACCGCGGCGTCCGGCGCCTCTTTTAAGATCTCCTCGCAGGCGGTGACGCCGGCAATGCCGGCCCCCAGGATCACAATGCGTTCAGACATCGGCGGCCTCCTTTCGTTTTATCAGCAGGGAAGGCCTGGTAAGCGCCGGATCGGGCAGGATGGGCAGGCGGTCCGTCAGTTTGGCGGCCTCGTCCGCCGGCAGGGCGTCCAGATCCGTGAAGGTGAGGCAGTGCGTGAGGCAGGCGTCCACGCAGGCGGGCTGTCTGCCCTGCGCCCGAAGCTCCGGGCAGGACGTGCATTTGACGGAGACGCCGAAGCGCGCGGACAGGCGCGGCGCGCCGTACGGGCAGGCCCAGGTGCAGGTGCCGCAGCCGATGCATTTTTCCGGCTGATGGCCCACGGTCCCGTCGTCGCGGACGTAGTAGGCCCCGGTGGGGCAGTTTTTTACGCAGGCTGGTTCGGCGCAGTGATTGCAGGCGCCGGAGTAGTGCATCCAGCGGCCGTCGGCTTCTGTTTGGACCGTTACGGCGCGCCGGTAAAACAGGCCGGCCTCCAGATCGTGATAGTCCTTGCAGGCCATCTGGCAGGCGTTGCAGCCGATGCATTTTGTCTGATCAAAGAGAAAACCCAGGCGGGGCATGATCCTCCTCCCATCCGGCCAAAAAAGGCCAATTTGTCGGATACAGTGTAACACAGATGCAAAAAGAACGCCACAGCGGATGCGGCGCCGGAGCGTTTCGCGGAAAGAAAAGGGCGTCCTCCTGCGAAAGCAGTGATTGCAAGACTGCCGCAAAGACGCTACAATGAAGCAAAACGTCATCCGACGACACACAAAGGAGGCCCTCCATGCTGACGTTATACGGAAGTCCGCACTGCCCGCACTGCCGGGACTGCAAGGGAAACTTTGACGCGAACGGGATCGAATACGAGTACATCGACATCACCGGGTCGATGAAAGCGCTGAAGCAGTTTTTAAAGCTGCGGGATACGCTTCCGCTCTATGACGAGGTCAGGGCGGAGGGACGCGTGGGCATCCCCACGCTGGTTTTGGAGGACGGGACGCTCACCTTTGACTGGCGCAGCATCCTCACGGAAAAGGGACTGCCCGTTGCGGATATGCGGGAGGTGTATCCTTCCCGGCCCGGGCAGACACCCGCGGCGCCGGCGACAGGACAAGCCTGCAGCCTGGACGGAAAGAATTGTTAAAAGGAGTATCACGTGCAGAGTGAAGAACTGAGAGCGGTCATCACACAGACCGGAAGAGAACTGCTGCGGGACGGCCTGGTGGCGAGGACCTGGGGCAACATCAGCGCGCGGGTGGATGAGACGCATTTTCTGATCACGCCCAGCGGTCTGGACTATGAGGGGATTACGGAAGAGGACCTGGTGCTGATGGACCGGACGACCATGGAGGCGGAGGGAACGCGCAAACCCTCCAGTGAAAAGGGCATCCACGCCGCCGCCTACGAGGTCTTTCCGGAGGCCGGCTTTGTGATCCACACCCATCAGGTGTACGCGTCAGCCATCGGCGTGGCGGGCTTTGCGCTTTTGGACGCCACGGAGGAGGAGAAACAGAAGCTTGGCGGGATCGGCAAGGCGGCCTACGGCCTTCCCGGGACCGAAAAGCTATGGAACGCCGTGCGGGACGTGATGGAAGACGGCAATCACGTGGTGCTGATGCAGAACCACGGTGTGCTGATCGTGGCAAAGGACAAAGACGAAGCCTACGCCAACGCGGTGCTGCTGGAGGAGATCTGCAAGCGGAACATGTGCTACACGCAGCGGCCCTTAAAGCAGCCCAAACGCTTTGCCGCGCTGGTGAAACTGGTGCAGGAACGCTACCCGCTGGCGCAGCCCGTCAACACGCAGGCCGCCGTGCTGCGCTCCTTTAAGGGAGAGCGCCTGGTGGCCCAGCTGGACGACATGGCGCAGATGATCGGGCGCAGCATTCCGGTGGTCAGCCGGTCGCCCAAGGCGGTATGCAAGGCGCTGGCCCGCGGCAACGCCGTGTTCGTACGCAGGTGCGGGGCCATCGTCTGCGGAGAGGATGCGGACGATACGGCCGCGCTGAAGATCCTGCTGGATAAGGCGGCGGTCGCGGACCTGCATTCCGCCGCGCTTGGCGCGGACAGACGGCTGGGGCTTGCGGACTGCATGCGGATGCGGTTTATCTATAAGAAAAAATACTCCGTACAGAAGGCGCAGACCTGACCGTCCGGAGATAAGCGAAAGGAGTAACGATGCTGCCTGTAGAATTCTATAAAGAGAACCGCCGCAAACTGGCGGACTATATGGCGGAAGATTCCATCTATTTTGTGTTCAGCGGGGCGCCCAAGGAGTCCACGCACGACGAGTGCTACATCTTTGAGCCCTACCGCAACTTTCTTTACCTGACGGGGCAGGACCGTGCGAACGCCATGCTGCTCATCGTCAAAAAGGACGGCGCGGTGAAGGAGACGCTGTACATGCACATCCCCACCGAGCGGGAGCAGCGCTGGGACAACCTCACCTGGGAGCCGGAAAAGATCAAGGCGCAGACCGGGATCGCAAATATCGAAGACAACAACATGCTGGAGCCGCAGCTTTCCCGCGTGCTCTTTGACGGGCGCGTCCAGACCGCCTACATGGACATGGCGCACTGGCGGATGACCTACCCGGACAGCACGGACATGCGCTTTGCCAAGCAGCTGAAAGAGGCCTACCCCTTTATGCAGGTGAAGAACGCCTACCCGTTCGTCTGCTCGCTGCGTACCGTCAAGCACCCCGTGGAGATCGAGGCGCACCGCAAGGCCGTGGACATCACGAAGGAGGGCGTGCTGAACATGCTGCGCAACATGCGCCCCGGCATGTATGAGTACCAGATCGAGGCCTACTACGACTTTGTGCTGAAATACAACGGCGTGAGGACGCCGGCCTTTACCACCATCGCGGCGGCCGGGCAGAACGCCAACCACATGCACTACATGGACAACAACTGCCAGACCAAGGACGGCGACATGATCCTG
>CACZPX010000211.1 GCA_902783095.1 uncultured Lachnospiraceae bacterium | reverse complement strand
CTGGTGGGCAAGGCGCGCGAACTGGCCGCCGTGACCGGACATCCCGTCCTGGCCGTCCTTATAGGAAGCGGCGTGAAGGACGCGGCAGACGAACTGCTCTCCTACGGCGTGGACCGTGTATACGTGTACGACCATCCGGCCTGCCGGGACTTTGTCCTGTCCCCCTACGCCGCCTGTTTTACCGACTTTATCGAAAGAGTAAAACCTTCCTCCATCCTGGTGGGCGCCACCCTGCTGGGGCGCTCCCTGGCGCCCAAGGTGGCCGCGCGCGTGCGCGCCGGACTGACCGCGGACTGCACCATGCTGGAGATGAAGGAGAACACGGACCTGGTGCAGATCCGCCCCGCCTTTGGCGGCAACATCATGGCGCAGATCCTGACGCCCAACACCAGACCGCAGTTCTGCACGGTCCGCTACAAGATCTTCTCCGCGCCGGAAAAGTGCGACCCGCACGGCGAGATCATCCCCATGCCCGTGACCGAAGCGATGTGCCAAAGCCGCACCGAAGTGCTGCAGGTCGTCAAAAAGCCGGAAGAGATCGACATCTCTGACGCGGAAGTGATCGTGGCCGTGGGCCGCGGCCTGCGTTCCAAAGACGATATCGCGCTGGCCGCGCAGCTGGCGGAAAAACTGGGCGCGCAGCTCGCCTGCACCAGACCGCTGGTGGAGGCCGGCTGGTTCGACCCGCGCCGGCAGATCGGCCTGTCGGGCCGCACCGTCAAACCCCGGCTCATCATCACGCTGGGCGTGTCGGGCTCCGTGCAGTTTGCGGCCGGCATGCGCGGTTCGGACCTGATCGTCGCCGTAAACAGCGACAAAAACGCGTCCATCTTCAACATCGCACACTACGGCTTTGTCGGCGACCTGTACGAGGTCGTGCCGAAACTCCTGCAGCTGATCGAGGAGGGTTCCCATGTATAAGCAGGTTACCGCAGAAGATATCGCATATTTACAGAGCATCCTGCCGGCGGAGCGCGTGCTGACCGGCGATAAGATCGCCGAGGACTACAGCCACGACGAGCTGGGCGACGTCCGCCGCATGCCGGACGTGCTGTTAAAGGTCCTGTCCACCGAAGAGGTCTCCGCCGTGATGCGCTACGCGAACGGACAGCGCATCCCCGTGGTCGTACGCGGCAGCGGCACCGGCCTGGTAGGCGCTGCAGTCGCCCTGGAAGGCGGCATCATGCTGGAGACCACCGGTATGAACCACATCCTGGAGCTGGACGAGGAAAACCTCACCGTCACCGTGCAGCCAGGCGTCCTGCTGATGGACCTGGCCGCCTTCGCGGAGGAAAACGACTTTCTGTACCCGCCGGATCCGGGTGAAAAGTCCGCCACGATCGGCGGCAACATCAGCACCAACGCCGGCGGCATGCGGGCCGTGAAATACGGCGTCACCCGCGACTACGTGCGCGGCCTGACCGTGGTCCTGCCGGACGGCAGCGTGGAGCGGCTGGGCGGCAAGGTGGTAAAAAACAGCACCGGCTACAGTCTATTGAACCTGATGATCGGCTCGGAGGGCACGCTGGGCGTGATCACCGAAGCGATCTTAAAGCTGATCCCTCTGCCGAAGATCACCGAGAGCCTGCTCATCCCCTTCCGCTCGGTGCCGGAAGGCATCCGCACCGTGCCGGACATCATCAAGAGCAAGGCGTCGCTGACCGCCATCGAATTCTTTGAGCGGGAGACCGTCCTGTTTGCGGAGGAATACCTGGGCAAGAAATTCCCGGACACGCACTGGCCGGCCTACCTGCTGCTCACGGTGGACGGCAGCGACCGGGCCGTGGTGGATCACGAGATGGAGGCCGTCGCCCGCCTGTGCATGGAGCACGGGGCGGTGGACGCCTACCTGGTGGACACCGACGAGCGCAAGGACTCCGTATGGAAGCCCCGCGGCGCCTTTCTGGAGGCGATCAAGGCCTCTACCACCGAGATGGACGAGTGCGACGTGGTGGTCCCGCGCAGCAAGGTGGCGGAATTCATCGAATACACGCACGACATCGCAAAAGAACTGGATGTGCGCATCCCCAGCTTCGGCCACGCGGGCGACGGCAACCTGCACGTCTACATCTGCCGCGACGGCCTGGACGAGGCCGCATGGCGCGAGCGCCTGACCAGGGCCTTTGCCCTGATGTACGACCGCGCAAACGAGCTCTCCGGCCTGGTCTCCGGCGAGCACGGGATCGGCTTTGCCAAAAAGCAGTACATGGCGGAGACCGTGGGCGAACGCCAGGTGGCGCTGATGCGCGGCATCAAGCAGGTCTTCGACCCGAACCACATCTTAAATCCCGGAAAACTGTTCGACTGAGGCGGTTTCCTGCCTGACCGGGCGGTGCGCTTTTTATCCCGCCGTCCGGCGGCAG
>CACZPX010000210.1 GCA_902783095.1 uncultured Lachnospiraceae bacterium | reverse complement strand
TTTTCCGTGATCTGCCGCCAGATCGCCTCGTTCTCCTCACGGATCTCGTCCGTATACGCCGTTCTGCCAAAGGCCTCCCGCGCGCACCGGCAGATATAGGTCCCCCACTCCAGCATATTCTGCGCGTTCTCTTCGCGCGTGTCCGCGGAGCGCAGCGCCGTATTGCGCAGGTTCACCAGGTTCCGGTAAGACTCTTCCGTTTCAAAGGCGTCCGTCTGCCAGCCCTGCGTGGTCGCTTTCAGCAGACCCCACCACGGCGCCGCCTTGTCGGCGTATTCCCCGGACAGCTTCCGGTAATCGGCCTGTGCGCGCTGATACCAGCCGCCGGCGTACAGCGTATCCGCCGCCGCGATGCGGTGCTCAAAATCCTGGGCGTAGTCGCGCCGGATCTCCATCCGGTAGGTCCCCTTAACCTTGTGCTCGATCAGATCCAGCTCGTCCGCAGTGAATTTTCTGCCGCAGTACGGGCAGAACCTTGCCTTTACTTCGATCTCGCCGTTGCAGTACGGACATTTCATCGTTTCCGCTCCCTTCCTATCCTGCAGACGGGGCGCTCCTTTCGGAGAGCCCCGCCCGTTCCTCATCTTAATTATTTGGCCGCGTACAGCGACGCCGTGTCGGAGAAGTTGATCTTCTTATACCCGCTCACGTCGCCGGTCCGCATGGACGGACAGACGCAGAAGGCGTACTCTTTCCCGTCGTAGGTGGCGAAGGCATACGCGTGCGTGCTCCAGTCTGTGCCGCCGTGGATGTTGGTCAGTCCGCCGATCTTTCCGGCAAACACCTGCAGCATGGAGGGCGACGTGGCGGAATCCCAGCGCTTCGTCTTGAACCAGGGCGTGTTCGGCTGCGCCGCAAGCTGCACCTTGTCCTCATCGACGTTGGTCAGATACATGAAGCCGCTCTCGTTGTTGAAATACTTCTCGATCGCCTGCATCTTCTGCAGCGGATTCATCTTCGAGGTGGTATGCTCCTTTATGATCTTATCCATATAGGCGTCGCGCTCCGCCTCATAATCCAGCACCTCGATCTTCACGGTCTTCGCCGTATAGTATCCCCCCGAGGTGAGTTCACGGATCTCCACGGTATGGGTGCCGGCCGTATCGAACTGCATATGGCCGATGTAGCCGCCCTTCACTTTCTGCAGCAGCGCGTCGTTGTCGGCGAATCCGGTATAGGTCACGTCGTCATAATACCGGCCTTCCCCCATGATGCTGATGCTTCGGAGCGCGTTTTCCCCGCCGCTCACGATCTTTATGGTGTTCCGGTCGGGGTTGTTCGTCTTGAGATATACCGGACGGTCCAGTTCCGAATAGGTGGGGCAGGCGTCCAGATAGTACAGGCTGTAGCTGTACTGCGCCTTTCCCGAGAGTTTCTTCGTCTCGTTCAGCGACCGGATCTGCATCGGTTCGGACCATCCGCTGTAATAGACGGTGCTGCCCTCTATCCGATAGCTGCGCAGCCTGACGTAGTAATCTCCCGCTGTGTAGAACCACGACACGTGTCCGTAGCCGCAGTCGTTCCAGTTGTCATCCGTATAGCTCAGCTCACGGTCGTCATAGAACGCGTCGTCGTGGCTGATCATGCCCTGAAAGCCGTATTTCCCGTTTTCCGGAAAACTATCCGGCCATCTGGTATTGACGCCGATATAGAGCCGTTGATACTCCACGTAATCCAGACCCGGCACGGGAAGGGACGCGTCGCCGGCAGACTTCGCAACGCCTTCCCACAGCTTGTATTTTACCTGGAAGGTCAGTTTCTTTGTCTGGCCGTAGATATCCTTCACCGTGAGGGTCACCTTGCCCACGTCAAACAGGAGCACGGTCGCATAGGTCCCGCCGTACTGTTTCAGGGACCGCGCCGTATCCGTCGATACGTGTGCGATGCGCTTGTTGGAGGTGGTGACGCTTACGATATTATGGTTGGAGGAGATGTACAGTTTACCGTCCATATTCAGGGTGGCGCCGCTTTTTACGGGATTCGTATCACCGCTGGTCCGGCTGTAATGCTCCAGTGTCAGCTTTAAGGCCGGCGGCTTGATGGTAAAGGTCTTTTTGAGCGTCCCGGTAAAGTTGCCCTTCCCACGGATCGTCATCGTGGCCGTGCCGGGCTCGACGTTGTCCTTGTACGAGCAGGAATAGTCCTGCTTCCAGGTCAGGGTCGTGAGCTTTCCTGCCACCTTTGCCTTGACCACCGTATAACTGCTCTGTGTGCGGGCCTTGCCGGTATAGCTCAAGCTCGCGTACTTGAGCGTGGCGGAGGAGAGCTTCACCGGTCTGATCTGAAAGGTTTTGGTGAGGGTCCCGGAATAGTCGCCCTTTCCCTTGATGATCATCGTGGCCGTGCCGGCGTTTACGTTGTTTTTATAGCTGATGGTATAGTCCGTCTTCCATTTTAAGGTGACGGTCTTGCCTTTCTTTACGGCGGTCACAACGGTGGTGCCGCTCTGGGTACGCGCCTTGCCGTTGTAGAGCAGCGACGGATACTTTAACGTCGCCGCCTTGAGCGGGATCTTCGCGGCCGCCGCGACCTGCGTTTCCGTTTCTTCTTCGGCCCCCTTGCCGGTGGCCGCAAGCGCCTGCTGCGGCCGCTGCATAAACAGCGCCGCTGCCAGCAGGATCAGGACAAGCATACACTTCTTCATAATACTCTTCATGACAGGTCCTCGCTCTCTTTCGGTGTCATACGTCTCTGTTTCTCTCACGCCGCTCTTACTTTACGGTGAGTGTTACGGTCTTGGTATAGGTGCTCCCGGCCGCGTTGGTGATCCTGCAGCGGTACTGGTAGCCGTTATGTCTGGCCTGGGCGGTCAGCGTATAGGCAGCGGTCTTGCCGCTCTCCGCCTGGACCGGTCTCCATCCGGCCTTTGCGGAGCTCTTAAAGAACCACTGGTACTTTAAACCGGTCTCGGAAGCCGCGGTCTTAAAGGTCACCTTTTTACCGGCGGATACCGTCTTCTTTGCGGGCTGTGTGGTAACGGTGGGTCTGCAGATGATCGTGGGGGCCTTGGTAAGCTTCGTGTTGCCGGTATCGACGCTCAGCGCCTTCCATTTGGCACGGCTGCCGGCAAAGATCACCTTCTTTAATGCGCTGCAGTTGTAGAACGCGTAGCTGTCAACCGCCGTCAGGGACGCGGGCAGCTTCACGGAAGCCAGGACCTTGCACCCGCGGAAGGCGCAGCTGCCGATCCGGGTCACGCCGGCCGGAACGGTGACCGCCGTCAGGGACTTGCAGCCGTCAAACGTGTGGTCCGGGATCGCGGTGATGCCGGCGGGCAGGGTCACGCGTTCCAGATCGTCGCAGCTGGCGAACACGCTCTCACCCATAAAGGATACGCTGTCCGGCAGCACGATCTTCGTAAGGCCGCTGTTGTAGAACGCAAACATATCTACGGTCTTTACTTTGGACGGGATGGTGACGGTCCGCAGCGCCTTGCAGTCAAAGAAGGCGCCGTTGTCGATCCTGGTCAGCGTAGCGGGCAGGCTCACCCTGCTCAGAGACGTGCAGCCGTCAAAGGCCTTCGTGCCGACGGTCTTGATCCCGCCCTTTAAGGTGACCTTCGTCAGGTTTTTGCAGCCTTCAAACATGTTGTCGGGGACGTGGACCATGGTGCCGGGGACCGTCACCGCGGTGAGCCCGTCGCAGTGCGAAAACGCGAAGGAGCCAACCGTCGTAAGTTTGGCCGGGAAGGTGATGCCGGTCAGCGCCGTGCAGTGGCTGAAGGCCGCCTCGCCCATCGTGGTCAGGTTTTCCGGCAGGGTGATCTTCTGCAGGGACGCGCAGGAGCTGAACGCATACTCGTCTATGGTCACCAGCGTTTTGGGAAGCGTCACGTCCGACAGGGCTTTGCAGGACAGGAACGCACGGTTTCCGATCGTCTTTACGCCGCTCGGGATGCTGATGCTCTTTAATGCGCCGCAATAGGAAAAGGCATGGGTGCCGATGGTCTTGACGGTAGTTGGAAGGGTGACCTTTGTCAGCTTTCCGCATTCCTGGAAGGCATACGGCGCAACGGAGGTCACGCCCTTTTTGATCACAACGCTCTTGACGGCGTCCCGATGCGCGTACCAGGGAACATCCGCCACGCTGTCGTACGCCGTCATGGCGCCGGTACCGCTGACGGTCAGCACGCCCGCGTCGCTCAAGGTCCAGGTAAGCTTCGCGCCGCACTTGCCCTTCGCAGCGGTCGCCGCGAACACATTTACGGAAAACAGCAGGGCAAGCATCAGCACTGCCGCAAATCCGACGGTCAATCTCTTCATCATCTGTCTCATGGTAAGTCTCCTCTCTTTGCCTCTTGGCTTTCTGCTAAGAAGACACCGGCCTGGCGGGAATCGTTTTATCTTTTTTGAAAATTTTTAAAATTTTTTCAGACGGCGCGGACGCCTTACTGCAGCACCCCTTTCACCGCCGGGCCCGATTTTATATTTTATCGCATTCGTTAAGGGACTGTCAAATACCAGCTTTATTTCTTCTGTACGCACAAAAACAGACCGGCAGGATCTGCCGGCCCGTTCTTTTATATTTGGTGATTTTTCTTTTCAGTCTGCCTGCGCCGGTACGGCTGCGG
>CACZPX010000209.1 GCA_902783095.1 uncultured Lachnospiraceae bacterium | reverse complement strand
GATCCTGTTCGACCTGGGCGCGCAGTACAACTACTACTGCGCGGACGTGTCCCGCACCTATCCCGTAAACGGAAAGTTTACGGAGCGGCAGGCGCAGCTGTACGAGGTGGTGTTAAAGGGCTTAAAGGCAGCGGAAGAGGCGTCAAAGCCCGGCGCTGTGAAGGACGATCTGCAGAAGCTCTCCAAGCAGGTGATGGCAGAGGAACTGATCAAGATCGGCAAGATCGAAAAGCCGGAGGAGATCGACAGGTACTACATGCACGGCAGCGGCCACAACATCGGCCTGGACACCCACGACGTGGGCGATCACGGCCTGATTCTGGAAAAGGACCTGGTCTTTACGCTGGAGCCCGGCCTCTACTTTGACGACGAGGGCATCGGCATCCGCATCGAGGACACGCTGGTGGTTACCGAGGACGGCTGCGACGTCCTGTCCGATTCCATTCCCAAAGAGATCGCGGATATCGAAGCGGTGATGAAGCACTGACCGGCGCGCAGGACGCAGGCAAAACGCACACGGCCCCCGGCATCCGGGGGCCTGCGCATAACAGGAGGACGCGCATGGAGACAAACGGGACGCCGGCCGCAGGGACGGGACAGACCGCGGCGGAAAACGCTGTGCGGGAAAAATACGGGCGGCTGACCCGCCTGCTGATCGCACGGAATCTTACAATTACGACCATGGAGAGCTGCACCGGCGGCCTGGTGGCGTCGCTTTTGACGGACACGGAGGGGTCTTCCGCGGTGATCCAGGGCGCGTTCGTCACCTACGGCAACGAGGCCAAGCGCATGCAGGGCGTGCCGGCGGCGGTCATAGAGCGGTTCGGCATCTATTCGGAGGAGACGGCGGCGGCCATGGCGGCTGCCTGCCGCAAGACCTACCGCGCGGATATCGGGATCGGCGTGACGGGCAGCTTTGCCAACGCGGACCCCAACAACCCGGACAGCGTGCCCGGCGAGGTGTGCTTTGCCGTGGAGACGGCCCGGGGCGTGCGGACGGAGCGCATGCGCATCCCGGCGCAGCCGGACCGGCTGGCCTATAAGCTGGCCGTGGCGGACCGCATCGCGGACCGGGTGCTTGAAGAACTGGAGCACCGGGACCGGGCGTGACACAGAAAAGAGCATAACAGAGACAGGCGGACCGTTTCGGCCCGCCTGTTTTTACCGGATCTGCGGGAACGTATCCTTTAAGGCGGGATACAGCAGCCGGTACTTTTGGTAGCGTTCTTCATAGCGCGCGGTGAGCGCCGGGTCGGGGATCACCGTTTCCGCGACCTTTACCAGCGCGCGCACGGCGTCCTGCACCGAGGCAAACTGCCCGCAGGCGACCATGGCCAGAATGGCCGCGCCGTAGCCGGGGCCCTGCTCGGTCTTTACCAGGTCCAGCGGGATGCCCAGCACGTTGGCGAAGATGGTGCGCCACAGGGGCGAAGCGGCGCCGCCGCCGCACAGTTTGCTGCGCTTTATCTGCAGCCCAAGGGATCTGGCCACCTCAAAACTGTCCCGCATGGCAAAGGCCACGCCCTCCAGCACCGCCTGCACCAGGTCCGCGCGTTTGGTGTCCATGCGAAGCCCCGTAAAGGTGCCGCGCGCGTCCACGTCGTTGATGGGACTGCGTTCGCCCATCAGATACGGCAGGAAATACACGTCGTTGCGGCCCAGGTTTTCCGGCCGGATCGCGGCCTGCTCGGCGGCGTAGTCGCCGGTCTCCAAGATCTCCTCGCACAGCCATTTGTTGCAGCTTGCGGCGGACAGCATGCAGCCCATCAGGTGCCAGCCGCCGTCCGCGTGCGAAAAGGCGTGCAGGGCGTTGTGGGGATCCACGTTAAAGTGATCGGACGTGATAAAGATGGTGCCGCTGGTGCCCAGGGAGATGTTGCAGCCGCCCTGACCCACCACGCCGGTCCCTACCGCGGCCGCCGCGTTGTCGCCTGCGCCTGCCGCGACCCGGACGGAAGCGGAAAGGCCAAGCTGAGCGGCGACCTCCGGCAGCAGGGTGCCGATCACCTGCCAGCTCTCAAACAATTGCGGCATCTGCGTCGTGCGCAGCCCGCAGATCTCCAGCATCTTTTGGGACCAGCACCGGTTTTTTACGTCCAGCAGCAGCATGCCGCCTGCGTCGGAAAAGTCGCAGGCGTGGACGCCCGTCAGCCGGTAATTGACGTAATCCTTGGGCAGCATAACGCGGCGGATGCGGGCAAAGTTTTCCGGCTCGTGCCGCCGCATCCACAAAAGCTTTGGCGCCGTAAAGCCCGCAAAGGCGATGTTGCCGGTGAGCGCGGACAGCGTCTCGCGGCCGATCACGTTGTTCAGATAGTCCGTCTCTTCCCCGGTGCGCCCGTCGTTCCATAAAATGGCCGGGCGGATCACCCGGTCCAGCTCATCCAGCGCCACCAGCCCGTGCATCTGCCCGCCCGCGGCGATGCCCGCCACCTGCGCGGCGTCAAAACCGCACAGCAGTTCCTTTATGCCCAAAAGGCAGGCGTTCCACCAGTCCGCGGGGTCCTGTTCGCTCCAGCCCGGCTGCGGAAAATGCAGGGGGTATTCCTTTGAGACCGTGTTGCGGATACGGCCTTCTTCGTCCACCAGCAGCAGTTTTGCCGCGGACGTCCCCAGATCGATACCGATAAACAGACGCATGCGTGATCCTCCCAAAGCGGTCCCGTT
>CACZPX010000208.1 GCA_902783095.1 uncultured Lachnospiraceae bacterium | reverse complement strand
CAGGATCTGCGCGATCCGCTCGCCCTCCTGCAGGGCGTTTTGCGCCGCCGCAAGGGCGTTTTTGGCCGCCTGCTCCACGGCCTCACGGTAGGTTTCGATCGGCTCGTCTTTGCGGACCTTTCCGGCAAACAGCAGCACGCCGTCCTTTCGGGGCGTCATGCCGGCCGTACACACAAGGTTTCCGTATCGGGCCGCGGGCCGGTAGTGGCCCTGCGGGATGGGGTTTTTGGTCATGGTAGTCTTCCTCCTCGCGCTCTTTCGGCGCCTGTGCGCTTTGTCTATATCTTACAGCTTCCGTGTGTTCTGCTGCCGCCGTCACCGGCTTTTCTTTTCGCTGTTATTGTACCGTCTCTTTGTACACAAATGCAAGACCAACCGCGTTTTCGTCTTTTGCGCTTTCCCGGTCTGCTCCGCGGGGCGGGACGCGGCATAGCAAAAAAGTCAAAAAAAATCAAGTTTTTGCCATCGATAGCAAAAACTTGATAAAATCTGAACTATTTGCTGCGGTCAGACCCGTTCGGGCCGGCGCTTTAAGCCGCCTGGTCGGTCTCCTCGTCCTCCGGAAGCTCCGCCGGCCGGTACTGCTCATCCGCCTTGGTGATGCCCTCCGGGTAGATCGCCGCAAAATCGTCCTTCATGGAAATCGGCGTATAGCCCATGGCGGCGTAGTCCGCGGATTTGGCCGCCCAGTCCTGGGTCCCCCACTCCCGCACGCTGTCGTCTGCCACCAGCATATAGACCTGCGCCGGATAGGGGTTGCGGCTGTCAATGGTGTAATTCATCATACTGGTGTCGCTGCCGCTGTTGCCGAAGGCCAGCACCGGCCGCTGCCCGATCTCCCGCTCCACGTAGATGGCCTTGTTGGCGTTCAGGTTTTTCTGGATAAAGCCGCCGGTGAGCACCAGCTCGTCGCCGTCCGCGTATTTGAAATCCATGTTGGAAGCCTCGGTCTCATGGCCGCGCAGCTTCACCTCAAAGTCCGTGCCGATCACGTGGTTCGGCTTGACGTAGTCTTTAATGGGGGAATTGGCGACGATCGCGCGCGTGGTGGTGCGCTCCGTCCCGCTGATGACGTAGATCTCAAAGCCGTTTTCATAGAGGTACTGCACCAGCTCCACCATCGGCAGGTAGAAGTTGTCGATGTAGCGCATGTTGTTGAAGCTCTGCGTCTTCTTCTGCCCAAAGTCCACCGCGTACCGGTAAAACTCCTCCACCGTCATCCCGGCGTAGGCCTTTGCAAAGTTCCGCGCCAGCGTCTCGTCCGCCACGTAGCCGGGCTGTATGGACGCCGCGACCGCCTTTAACTCGTCCGAGACGCGCTCCGGATGATCGTACAGGCAGTATTCGATGAACATCATCGTGTCGTAGTAGGTGTAGAAGGTCTCGCAGGCCAGCGTGCCGTCCATGTCAAACACCGCGATCCGGTCTTTTTCCGGGATATAGTTTGCTGTATCCGCAGGGTCCGTCACTTTGGCCACGAAGTCCCGAAGCTGCTGCGCGGGGACCGAATCCGCCGACCAGTACTGGGTAAGCGCCGTGCTCCCGGCCTGCGGGCCGCTCCCGTTTTTACCGGCAAGCGAGGACGCGATAATGCCGGCCGCCGATACAATGATCAGCACCAGCACCACGCCGATCAGTTCCGATTTTAAACCTCTCTTTTGTTCTTCCATGCTTCTCCTTTTCGCGGCGTCTTGCCGCTTTTCGCCCCGTCAGCCCAGGTCGATGGCCTTTAAGCTGCCCATCTCCTCGGTGTCCATCCGAAACTGCAGGTTGTACAGCTGTGTGTATACGCCGTCCGGCTTTTTAATCAGCTCCTCATGCGAGCCGTGCTCGATGATGTGTCCGCGGCTGATCACGGCGATCTCGTCCGCGTTCTTGATGGTGGACAGGCGGTGCGCCACCACGATGGTGGTGCGGCCCTTGCACAGCTCGTCCAGCGCCTGCTGGATCAGCAATTCCGTGGTGTTGTCCAGGGCGCTGGTGGCCTCGTCCAGCACCAGGATGGCCGGGTTCTTCAAGAACACGCGGGCGATGGACAGGCGCTGCTTCTGGCCGCCCGACAGACGCACGCCGCGCTCGCCGATCACCGTATCGTAGCCCTCCGGCATCTCCATGATGTAGTCGTGGATGTTGGCGCGTTTGGCCGCCTCGATCACTTCCTCCTCCGTAGCGTCCAGCCGGCCGTACAGGATGTTGTCACGGATGCTCGCGTTGAACAGGTAGATGTCCTGCTGCACGATGCCGATGTTGCGGCGCACGCTCTCCAGCGTCATGGTGTTGATGTTCCTGCCGTCTATCAGGATCTCGCCCTCGTGGATGTCGTAAAAATGCGGCAGCAGGTGGCAGATGGTGGTCTTTCCGCCGCCGGACGGGCCGACCAGCGCGTATTTCTG
>CACZPX010000207.1 GCA_902783095.1 uncultured Lachnospiraceae bacterium | reverse complement strand
GCGGTGGAGTTGACGGCCAGCGTGCAGTTTTCGACGCCCTGCGCCTTTAAGATCTCATAGACTTTGGGCAGGCCCTCGTTGTCATGCCATACGTAGATGGGGAACGCGTCGCCGTAGGCTGCCTGCAGTTCGCCTTCGTACAGGATGTTGGCCAGATAGAACATGGTGCCGTCCTTCTTGACAAACAGGGCCTGGAACCGCTCGCACTGCATGGGGGTAAAGCCGGTAAAGAACAGGAGTTCCTCGCCGGGGGAGATCAGCACGGCATCCGTCTCCATCATGTCCACCAAACGCTTCACATAGTCTTCTCTCATGTTGTTGCTCCTTTATTTCTGCTCTGTTGATGATAGATTTCTTTTTTTTGGGCCTGCCGGGAGATCCTTCGCTGCGCTCAGCCTTACTCCGCCACCGGCAGCGTGGCGCCGCCGAAGGGCATCGCGATCACCGTCGCGTCTTTCCCGTGCTTTTCAAAGGCATAGGCCAGGGCCTCCGCCGCGGACGGCATGGGCGTAAAGAAGATGCTGCGCACAAAGTCCGGGGCCATCTCGGACACCAGGCACACCTCCGCGCGTTCCATCACCTGCGCAATGGCCGCGGCCTTGTGACCGCCCAGTTCAAACTTTTCGTGCACCCGCTCTATAAGCGCGCGCGGGCTTTTGGCCGTGGTGATCCACTGCTCAAACACCCTGCTGCCCAGGCCTTCGCTGCAGGCGCCCACCAAAATCACGGTGCCGCCGTCTTTTACGGCGTGCTTGGCGTTGTCCAGCGCCTTCTGCACCTGATACAGGTTTGCGTCCTTGGGCGCGCCGCCCTGGCTTACCAGCACGATGTCCGCACGGGCCGGGATGGACACGCGGTACATCCGGTCCAGATACGCGCAGGCCACGCGGTGCGCCTTCACCACGTCGCCGGCCACGGCATAGACGATCTTCTTGTACTCGTCCAGCACGGCGTTTACGATGTAGTGCACGCCCAGCATGGCGCCGGCCTCCTCAATGTCCTCGCGGATGGGGTTGCCGGAAAGCCTGCCGGCGTGGGCGGCCTCCTGCACCATCATCTTGTGGTTCACCTGGATGGCCTCCGGCGTGGAGCAGCCCGGCATGATGGCCTTGTACCCGCCGGAATAGCCCGCAAAATAGTGGAACTCCACGTTGCCCAGGCAGATGCGGTAGTCCGCTTCCGCCACGCTGCGCGTGATGTCCACGGGCGTGCCGTGCCCGGTATTGCCCAGGTGGACGCAGTCGTTCGGATCGGAGTCGATCACGCGCACCTCCGCGTAGCAGCGTTCGCCCACCAGATGCTTTTTCTCTTCCTCCGTGTGGCCGCGATGCGAGCCGAGCGCCAGCACCACGGTGATATCCTCTTGGGGGATACCGGCCGCATACAGTTCGTCCAGCACGGCCGGCAGCACGTCGAAACTCGGCAGCGGCCTGGAGATGTCGCTGGTCACGATCGCCACCTTCTGCCCGGGCTTTACGTCGTCCCGCAGCAGTCCCGCGCCCACGGGATGCGCCAGCGCATAGCGGACGGCGTCTTCGCCGCGGCGCTCATGTTCCATCTCATTGGCCGTCAGGACCTTCAAAAGATTCCCGTCCGGCACGTCCACGGTCTGCGTGCCGCGGCCGTAGCCCAGTTCGATCTTCATTATTTCCACCTCTCGATCAGGTCGTTGATCTGGTTGGTCAGCTTTTTGATATCCTTGTTGGCGGCGCCCTTCATGCCGCGGATGACCGCCATGAGCTTCTCGCCGGCAGCCAGCAGCAGGCTGTAGAAGTTGGAGCTCTTCTCTTTCCGGGCCGCATCCTTGTCGATGGGGATGCCCGCGGGCTGCGTCTCATAGGCCGCCGCCAGCAGATCGTAGCGCGCGCCGGAGAACGGGCCGCTGGCCGTCAGGCCGTACTGCTTCTGCAGCAGGCTCACGTAGGAATCCACCACGGAGTCCTCGCCGTGGTTGACGAACACCATTTTGGGCGCCGGCGTAAAGGCGTTGATCCAGGTGAGCAGGCCGTTCATGTCCGCGTGGCCGCTCTTGCCGCCCAGGTAGGTGATCTCCGCGTTGACGGAGATGGACTCGCCGAACAGCGTCACGTTCCGGGCGCCGTCGTAGATCCTGCGGCCCAGCGTGCCGCCCGCCTGGTAGCCCACGAACAGCAGCATGCACTCCGGCCGCCACAGGTTGTGCTTTAAATGGTGGCGGATGCGGCCCTCTTCGCACATCCCGCTCGCGGCGATGATCACCTTGGGCTCCTGGTCAAAGTTGATGGCCTTGGAATCGTCCGCGGAGATCGACAGATGCAGTCCGTCAAAATCCAGCGGGTTTCTGCCGCTCTCAAAGATGGCCCGCGTCTGCTCGTTCATGTTTTCAATATCGGTATGCGAGAAGACCTCGGTCGCTTCGTTGGCCAGCGGGCTGTCCAGATACACCGGGAAGCCCTCGTGCCCGTGCACCAGGCCGCGTTCCTTGATCTCCCGGATGTAGTAGAGCATCTCCTGCGCGCGGCCTACCGCAAACGCGGGGATCACCACGTTGCCGCCGCGGTCCAGCACCTTCTGGAT
>CACZPX010000206.1 GCA_902783095.1 uncultured Lachnospiraceae bacterium | reverse complement strand
CTGGACCACTCGCAGTTCCTGATCGTCATCTGTACGCCGGACCTGCCGCAGTCCAGATGGTGCCTGCAGGAGATCCGCTATTTCCTGCGCACGCATGACCGGGACCACATCCTGGCCGTGCTGGCGGACGGCTCACCGGAGCAGTCCTTTCCGGCAGAACTGCGTTTTATCTATGACGCTGCAGGCCGTCCCATAGCGGAGACGGAGCCCCTGGCGGCCAACATCGCCGGACCGGGATGCACCATCGATAACAAAGCCTTTAAGAAGGAGGTCGTGCGGCTGTTCGCGGCCATGCTGGGCTGTCCCTTCGACGCCCTGTGGCAGCGGGAGCGCCGCGCAAAGACCGGCCGCCTGATCGCCGCCATGGGCGTGGGGCTCACCGCCATGGCCGCGGTCACGGCCGTCGTCCTGTCCAAAAACGCGGAGATCTCCGCAAAAAACCGGGAGCTGGAGCAGAGGATGTCCACCGCCCTGGTGGACGCCGGACTGGCGCAGCTGCAGAATTACGACCGGGACGCCGCGCTGCGAAGCGCCGTCGACGCCCTGGCAAACGAAGATCCCGACGTCTACGACCACCGCGCGGAAAAACTGCTGAACGACGTACTCGGCGCCTACAGCCACAGCACGCCCTCCTACCGCGTGATGATGACCCAGACGACCGATATCGAATACATCGCCGTGACCGGCGACGGGCACACCGCCATGACGGCGGACCGGGCCGGAAATATCCGCGCGCAGGACGTTTCGACCGGTACCATCCTGTGGGACACCGCCCTGCATACGGCGCAGGCGCCGGTCCTGTATCCCATAGCCGGCGACCGGGTCCTCTGCAAGACTGGCAGCGCCCTGACCGCGCTCTCTACGGCGGACGGGAGCCTGCTGTGGGAGTACGTCTATAACCTGCCGAACGCCTTTTTCGTGCTGTCGGAGGACGGCTCGCAGGCCGCGGTCCTGGACAGCGCGGTCTCTTCCTCTTATCAGTACTACATGGGGTACGCGGACGGTCAGAAGACCGTTGACATGCGGATCAATATCCTGCGCACGGACACCGGAGAGCGGCAGACGGGATATGCCCTGCCGGACGAGCCCTATCATATCTACGTCAACAGCACGGAAGCACGCTACGATTCCTGCGGGGCCTTTTCCGATGACAACAGCCGGCTCGCAGCTGCGCTGCCGACGCTGCGGGACGGCCAGCAGGAACTGCTGCTGTTTCTGATGGATCACGGCGCGGAGACGGACGTTTCAGTGATCGGGACCTACGGCGGCCATCCGGACATGCTGCTGGGAGCAGAGATCCTGCCGGACGGGGAGTCCGTCTATCTGGCGATGACCGACGGCAGCAGGCTCTATTCCACCGTCCATTACGCGGATCCGGAGCGGGACCCGGTGATCAACGAGATCAGCTACTCCATGTCCTCGCCCTCCGGCATCGCCTCCTTTGACTACGCGTACACGGAGCGTCCCTTCCTGCCGATGATGACCAGCGAACACCTGGCGCTCCTGTTTTCCGGCAATACGGTCCACATCATCGATCTTGCGGACGGGACCGAACGCTACGCGCTGGACCTGGACAGTCCCGTTGTCTGCGCGGTCTGGCTGGACCGGGAAAACGAATACCTGCAGCTGATCTCGGAAAACGGCAAGTGCTGCACCTACGCGCTCACCTACGGGGACTACAATATCAGCGGCTATGACGTTCAGGATCTGCCGGTCGGCAGCATCACGACCGCCTGCCGGTACTACGCGGGAGGCGGGTCTGCCGATAAGGACTACCTTCTGGCGGTCTCCGCCGCCCGGCCGGGCTATCTGCTGGGCGTGACAACGGATTCCGACCCGGATTACCGCCCCGGCGAGAGTCGGAACACCAGCTGTGCCTTTGCCTCCGTGACGCCCTCCGGAGACCGGATCATGCTCTTTTATCCGGTCTCGGGCAGCGGAGACTCCGTCCGGGTCGCCTCCTTCTCTCTTGCGGACGGTTCGCTCTGTGAGCAGGCGGAGATCTCTCTTGCGCCGGCCTTCCTGCCGGTGTTCGGCACATATGACCGGCCGCTTGTGACGGACGACAGCCATTTCCTCCTGTTTGGCGCCTTGTACGGGCTGGACGGCAGCGTGAAAACAGTCGTCCCGGAAGGATACCGTCTCTCTTATCAGGCCGAAGTTCTGTATGACGGCAGCCTGCTGTATGCCCACCCGGATGTCGCCCGGGCCGGTGCCGCCCTGAAGGGCTGGACCGCGCTGGCCTGCTACCGGGACGGCGCGCTGCAGGAAGAGAGCCTGACCGTAAAGGACGGCCTGGCCATCTCGGTGGAAGAAGGGGCTGAAAGAGAACAATTTGCGATAGGGAAAAACGGCTGGACGGCAGTCTGGGGGAACCTGCTGAGCCTGGATGCGTCCGGGTCCTCCCTTGAGGGGCTGGGAAAGGTCGTCGTTTCCGACCGGATCGGCGTCGCCGCACGGAATGTGCAGACCGGCAAAAAGATCGTTCTGGACGACGCCTATACCGGGACAGCGGTCTCCTGCATGGCCCTTTCCAACCTGCAGCCGTACCTGGTCTGCGCCTATGAGAGCGGCGGCGTGGTCCTGTATCAGCTGAACACCCGCACCGGCCGGACGCTTTCGGCCCCCTATGCCAGCGGGGAAGTCCGGTCCGTGATCTTTTCCGACAACGACGAATACGTTCTGATCCTGACCACGGACGGAAGGCTGGACGCTTACCGCACGGATACCGCGGAGCAGGTCTTCTCCAAAGACCGCTGTTTTGCGATGTCCGACAGCACCGCGATCGACTGGATGACAGCCTCTGCAGACCCGGACGGAAAGCGGCTGATCCTGACCGCGGCCAACGAGAGCGGGAAGACCGCCCCGCTGGACGTCTACCGCGCCAAGTACTGGACAACCGTGCTGGACACCGCTTCCTGGGAGATCACCGCGCAGCCGGACGACGTCTGCGGCTGGTCCGTGAAACACGAACAGGCGTTTATCGCGAACGGCGGACAGACCGGCATCTGCAGGATCCACTCCCTGCAGGACCTGCTCGCCCGCGCCCGCGGGCTGATAGACGGGGAACACTGACCCTTTTCCCCGTCCTTTTCCGCTTTTGTTACCGCGGCCGCAGCTCCAGCTCTATCAGCGAGCCCTTCTCCGGCACCTTCTGATCCGCCCCGGTGGGCAGCAGATAGTAGGCGTCCGCCCCCTCCGCCTG
>CACZPX010000205.1 GCA_902783095.1 uncultured Lachnospiraceae bacterium | reverse complement strand
TCCTTTCCGCCGCCGGCTACGCGCTGGGCTTTTTGTACGGCCTGTTCTTTGCGGAAAGCCGACTGCTTGCCATGATCTTTACCACCTACCTGGTGTCCGTCATCTTCCTGCTCGCCTTTCACCGGCTGCTGCACCTCCGCGCCAGCGGACACGCCTGCAGCGTGGCCGGCGTCCTGCTCATGTGCGCGTTCTTTTTAAACGGCGCCGGCGTCCTTGCCAGCGCCATGGCCTATCTGCTGATCTTCTGGGCCTCCGTCTCTTCCGGCAGGCACTCCGCGCCGGAATTTCTGGCGGGCACGCTCTGCTGCGTGCTGGCGTTCTTCGTGTCCTGGTCGGCCTGCTTTGTTCTGCCGCTGCTGTGACCGGAAAAACCGCTTCGGACCCTTCCGTGCATCATATGCCCGAATAAAAAAAAACGCAGACGGCGGGCCGCCTGCTCCTTCGTCTGCGTTTTTTTGCGGCTTATAAAAGCCCGTCACACCAGCGTCTTTAACTGTGCCACCGCGTCTGCCAGCAGTTTCCCCGTGGAAAAATCCGCCACGCCCGCAATATAATTATCGCAGTTGGAAAACGGTATCATGATACGTTTTGCCCGCGACTGCGCGACCGCCGCCGCCATCTTCGGCGTGATCTCCCCCAGCATGGAATCCGCGATCACGATGCCGATCGGCCCGATGATCACGTCCGCCTTGCGGCAGACCACGGTCACGGCGTTTTCCCCGGTCGCCGCCTGATCCGCCCCCGCTTTGAGCATGGCTGCGGTTGCCACGGTGTTGGTGCCGACCGCCGTGACCGTAAGATCCGGCAGGTCTTTTTTGATGGCGGTGATCAGCTGTTTTCCCAGGCCGCCGCCCTGTGCGTCTATCACAACAACGTTCTGGATCCTGCTCATATGCCTGCTGCTTCTCCGTTTCTGTCTTTTCTTTGTGCCGGCTCCCGTCCGGACCGTCCCGGACCGGCTGCCGCGGCGCCGTCTGTACTGCCATTATAAAGGTTCGCCCCGCATTTGACAAAGGTTGATTTTTTACCTCCGATCCAATAAACTGAAAGCCAGAAAACAAATGGAGGATCACCCATGAAACATCGCGAATTCTGGTTTATCGTCGGCAGTCAGGACCTGTACGGGCAGGAGGTCCTGGACACCGTTGCAGCGCGCTCCGCCGAGATGGCAGCCGAGCTGTCCGCCGTACTGCCCTATCCGCTCGTCTATAAAGTCACCGCCCGCTCCAATCAGGAGATCACGGACGTCATCAAAGAGGCCAACTACCGGGACGAGTGCGCCGGCATCATCACCTGGTGCCATACCTTCAGCCCCTCCAAGATGTGGATCAACGGGCTGGCGGCGCTGCAGAAGCCCTATTGCCATCTGGCCACGCAGTACAACGTGGAGATCCCCAACGAAGCCATCGACATGGACTTTATGAACCTGAACCAGTCCGCGCACGGCGACCGCGAGCACGGCTTTATCGCCGCCCGCCTGCGCCTGCCGCGCAAGGTGATCGCCGGCCACTGGAAGGATGACGCCGTCCGCAACCGTCTGGGCGACTGGATGAAGGCCGCCGTGGGTGCAGCCGTCTCCAAAGAGACGAAGATCATGCGCTTTGGCGACAACATGCGTGAAGTGGCCGTGACCGAAGGCGACAAGGTGGAGGCGCAGATCAGACTGGGCTGGCAGGTCAATACCTGGGCCGTGGGCGATCTGACCAAAAAGATGGCCGCCGTGACCGAGGCGCAGATCGACGCGCTGATGGACGAGTACGCCGCGGCCTACGATATCGCGACCGACAACACCGCCGCGATCCGTTACCAGGCGCGCGAGGAGATCGCGATCAAGGCCATGATGGACGCGGAGGGCTGCATCGGCTTTACCAATACCTTCCAGGACCTGTACGGCATGGAGCAGCTGCCCGGCCTGGCCAGCCAGCACCTGATGGCGCAGGGCTACGGCTTTGGCGCGGAGGGCGACTGGAAGGTGTCCGCACTCACCGCCATCATGAAGGCCATGGGCAAGGACGGCAACGGCGCCTCCGCGTTTATGGAGGACTACACCTATCACCTGGTCAAGGACAACGAATACAGTCTGGGCGCCCACATGCTGGAGGTCTGCCCCTCGCTCGCGGCAGAGCGTCCGCGCATCGAGACGCATCATCTGGGCATCGGCATGAACGAGAAAGACCCGGCGCGCCTGGTCTTTGAAGGAAAGCCCGGCCCGGCCATCGTGGCCACGCTCATCGACATGGGCGGCCGCTTCCGCCTGATCGTGCAGGACATCGAGGTGGTCAAACCCATCCTGCCCATGCCCAACCTGCCCGTGGCCCGCGTCATGTGGAAGGCCCTGCCGGATCTGACCACCGGCGTGGAGTGCTGGATCGCCGCAGGCGGCGCGCACCACTCCGTGCTCTCCTATGACGTGACCGCCGGCATGATGCGCGATTTCGCCCGCATGACGAATATCGAATTCGTGCACATCGGCGCGGATTCCACCCCCGAAAAACTGGAAGAAGAACTGCTGGTCAAAGACCTGATCTGGAAACTGAAGTGAACCCCGGGGACGGTCCCTGAGGTCCAACCCTCATTTCCGACACGCAGCAAACAACACAGGAGGACAGCAATGAATGCCATTTCCTACCACGAAACCGCGCTGGGCATCGAGCTCGGCTCGACCCGCATCAAGGCCGTATTGCTGGACGAAAACCACGTCCCTGTCGCCTCCGGCGCCTATGAATGGGAGAATCAGCTCGTCGACGGCGTCTGGACTTATGACACGGAGGACGCGTTCGCGGGGCTTCGCGCCTGCTTCGCGTCGCTCGCGCAGGACGTGCTCGACCGGTTCGGCGTGAAGCTGACGACCGTCGGGTGCATCGGCGTCAGCGGCATGATGCACGGTTATCTGCCCTTTGACAGCGAGGGAAGGCAGCTCGCGCCCTTTCGCACCTGGCGCAACACGATCACCGGGGAGGCCGCGGCGCGTCTGACGGAGCTGTTCGGCTTCAACATCCCGCAGCGCTGGAGCGTCGCGCATTTCTATCAGGCGATCCTGAACGGCGAGGCGCATACGCCGCGCGTTACGCGTCTGACGACGCTGGCGGGTCTCGTCCACTATAAACTGACCGGCCTGCACGTCATGGGCGTGGGCGAAGCGAGCGGCATGTTCCCGATCGACTCGGACGCGCTCTACTA
>CACZPX010000204.1 GCA_902783095.1 uncultured Lachnospiraceae bacterium | reverse complement strand
GATCAGGCTCGCGCCGGGCTTCAGTGCTCTGTCATTTACAAGACCGTTGATCTCTTTCAGGTCGGCCACATAGTCTGTGATACTGCCTCTGTCGCAGTACTGTTCGGCAATGGACCACAGCGTATCACCCGTACGGATCATCACAGAGGAATAGATGCGCTGCTGCTCCGGCTCCGCGGCGTTGACGTTTGCGGTGATGACCAGACCGCCCCATATGATAAAGAAAAGCAGAACAGCGACAAATATGATTCTGTAGAATATTCTTCCCGTCATTTGATCCACCTCTTTCCAAACGTTTGTTCGTATGGTCATGATAGCACCCGAACAAATGTTTGTCAAGAACTACAGAACATATGTTTGCATTATTTTGGCAGATGTGCTATACTGTCTTTAACAAAAAGATAAGGGGATTGTATCATGGGAAAGGAACCGATCAGCGCAAAGCAGCAGGAGATCCTGCAGGTCATCAAGGACGCGATCCTGCAAAAGGGTTATCCGCCGGCCGTCAGGGAGATCTGCGCCGCCGTGGATCTGCGCTCCACCTCTACGGTCCACGCGCACCTGGAAAAGCTGGAGCAGGCCGGTTATATCCGGCGCGATCCGGCCAAGAACCGTTCCATTGAGATCGTGGACGACGACTTCGGCCTTACCCGCCGCGAGATGGCAAACATCCCCATCGTCGGCCGCGTTGCCGCCGGCGCGCCCCTGCTGGCCGAGCAGAACATAGAAGGCTACTATCCCATGCCGGTGGAGATGCTGCCCAACGCGGACGTATTTATTTTAAAAGTCCACGGCGACAGCATGGCGGAGATGGGGATCCTGGACGGGGACTCCGTCCTGTGCGCGCAGACTTCCACGGCCGACAACGGAGACGTCGTCGTGGCGCTGGTGGAGGATTCCGCCACGGTCAAGCGCTTTTATAAAGAGAACGGACACTACCGCCTGCAGCCCGAAAACGCCGCTTATGAGCCCATCATCGTAGACGAATGCAGCGTTCTGGGCAAGGTGTTCGGCCTTCTGCGCCTGGGGATCCATTAAACGGTTTTACAGCGGTAATCTACTGTCTGAGCAGCAGTCCCGCTCTCCCGCTTCCGTATATGACAAAAGGATCAGAGCATTGCGCCCCGGTCCTTTTTTGCAGCTTTTGCGGCGACGGCAAGCCGCCGTGCTTACAGTGCCAGAATGGTGCAGGCACGCGCGTTCTCCGGCAGGAACTCATCATCCTCGGAAACGCTTAAGATGAAGTTTACGGAATATTTCTCGCTGATGCGTTTTAAATCTTCCACGGCGTTCTCGATCTCGCTGGCGTCCAGATGGGACAGCTTTAAGAAGCTGTCAAGATACATCTGTTCCAGATCGTGATCGGTGGAAATGATTCCCGAAACAAAACCCAAAAACGATTCATAAGAATGGATCGGATAAGAAAAGACGTCGATCAGCCGGATCTTGTTGCTGAGTTCGTACATGTGCTTGGAATTCTTGTCCAGATAGACAATGGTGCCGTGCGCTTCGGTGATGGCCTTGTTTGCCATATCGAGCAGGTGCTTGGTTTTTCCTTTTCCCTTCCTTCCGGAAATGATCTGGATCATGGGGGAGGTCCTCCTGTTTTTATTCTAAATTCGGTATGAATAGCCGTTTCGTGTGACAGGACTGTGTCCTGCCGTATTCATTATAAACGATTGCCCGTGAAATCACAAGGCAAAAACTCACCACTCGGCGTCCGGGTTTCTGCGCTGCAGCCCCACGTTCAGCACCACGCCCATGCCGATGAAAAGGCTCAGCACGGAGCTTACGCCGGCGCTTAAAAACGGCAGCGGCAGGCCGGTGTTGGGCATGATCCCCACGGCCACGCCGATGTTGACGAAGCCCTGGAACGCGATCATGGCGCCCATGCCGGTCGCGATCAGCCGGCCTCCCAGGTCCTTAGCCCGGTAGGCGATCTTAAAGCACTGGAACACCAGAAGCAGCAGCAGGGCGATGATCACCACGCTGCCCACAAAGCCCAGTTCCTCTCCCACCACGGCAAAGATGAAATCGCAGTTTTCCTCGGACAGGAAATTGCCGTTTTTCACCGATTCAAAGCTGGTGGTGTTCAGGCCCTTGCCGTACAGCTGGCCGGAAGAGATCGCCAGGATGGAGTTGTCCTGCTGGGTCGTCAGGCCGCTGGACGAAAACTGAGACGGATTCAGCCAGGCCAGGATGCGGTTCATCTGGTAGTTCTGGATCACCTTGGCCTGGTTCATCATGCGGTACACGATAAAGACCGCTGTCGGGATCACCACGGCCAGCGCGCCAAGGATCCACTTATAGCTCAGCTTCGCTACGTACAGCAGGCACAGAAAGATGAAAACGTGCACGATGGTCGTGGAAAGGTCCGGCTCGCGGTAGATCAGAAACATCGGGACTGCGGCGATCAGAAGGGACAGCCCCAGCGTGAGCGGTTTGTTGATCGACTCCCGGAAGCGGTTGAAATAGGCGGAAAACACCAGGATGATGCCGATCTTGGTAAACTCGGAGGGCTGCAGGGCGTAGGTGCCGATGGTGATCCAGCGCGTGGCGTTGTTGACGTTTCTGCCGATGACCAGGACCAGCGCGAGCATCACGACCACGCCGATGTAGATGAAGGGCGAGATCCGGAAGAATACGTGATAGTCCACGAAGGACAGCAGGATCATCAGTGCCGCGCCCGCGAGCATGCCGATCAGCTGCTTCTGCAGCGTGGATTCCCGCGTGGCGTCGTTGGCCATGGCGGAGTTCAGCACCAGATAACCGATCACGCAGAGCGCCGCGATGATCAGGATAATGGTAAAGCAGTATTTTCGGATCCGGTATTCGGAAAACTTGAATATCTTCATGGCTTTAGTCCAGGATCATGGTCTCGCTCGCCTTGGAAGCGCCGCGCGCCAGGATCTCCTCCAGCGTCAGCTCGCCGTAGTACAGGTCAAAGACGTCGCTGGAGATCTTCACGGAGTTGGAGGCCGTATAACCGTTTAAGATGGTCACGGCCACGCCGATCTCCGGGGCGTCGTAGGGTGCGTAGGCGATAAAGTTTGCGTGGTTGGGACGCAGTTTGTTCTCTTCTGCCGTACCGGTCTTTCCGGCGATCTCCACCTTGCAGGAGATATTCTTCTTGGTGCCGGAGTTTTTGGTGGTCACGGCGCGCATGCCCTCCTGGATGGTGTCCCAGGTGGATTCGGAAAAGCCGGAGGTGCCTTCCACCTTAGGCGTGCTCTGGTAAACCGTTTCGCCCTCGCCGGACACGACCTTGTCCACCAGCGTCAGATCGTAGATCGTGCCGCGGTTCGCCAGCGTCGCGAGATAGCGCGCCAGCTGTACGTTGGAGAACAGGTTGGTGCCCTGACCGATGGCGGACGGAACGGGGGCCGTGTTGGTGATCTGCGGCTCGTTCTCCGCCAGCTGGATGCCGGTCTTGGCGCCAAGGCCCAGGCGCGAGGCGTACTCTTCTATGGTGGAAAGGCCCTTCATCTCGTTGTAGTTTTCTTCGGATGCGGGCACCGTTTCGTCCGTCTGGGACAGCCGGAATCCCATCTCGCAGAAGAAATAGTTGCAGGACTGCGCGATCGCGTCCACGATGTTCATGGAGTTGTGGGGCATATGATAAGTGGAGTAATAGGAGCAGGCCAGGTTCAGGCCCAGCTTGGTGAACACGCCCTCCGGCTGCAGGATCTCATCCGCCGTCACGACGCCCTCTTCCAGGGCAGCGGCCGTAGTGACCAGCTTGAACACGGAGCCGGGCGCCTTCTGGGCCTGCGTGGCGGTGTTGTACAGCGGGCTGGACATGTCGTTGACCAGCTGCGCGTAGTAGGCGGTATCGATCGCGCCGGACAGCTTGTTGTTGTCATAGCTCGGGTAGGATACGCAGGCCAGCACGTCGCCGGTATTGACGTCCACGATGGTCACGGCCGCCGAACAGGGATCCATGGCCAGCTGCGCCGGCGTGATTTCCAGGGACTCGATCTTGGAGATCAGAAAATCGTAGGCCGTCTGCTCCGTACCCGTGGCCAGGTCCGCGGCGGCCAGGGGATCCGACTCCAGAACGCCCTGTTCGTACAGGACCTGACAGATCTGGCAGCCGGTGACACCCTTGTTGTACACCAGGTCTTTGAAGATGCGCTTGGAGAATACGCTGCTGGCCTGCAGCAGTTCTTCGATCCGCGCCACGAGCGCCTGATAGGTGCTCTCCGCGCTGGTGTAGCTGCCGTCCAGGCCCAGACGCGTCACGTCGATCCAGTTCTGTTCCAGCGCGTGCCGCAAAAACTCGTTCAGGCTGATGGTCTCGTCCGTACGGTAGGCAACGTACACGTCGTCGTTGACGTCCACGTTGGCCGTGAGGATGTAGCCGTTGTCCTTTAAGACCTCATAGACATAGCTGAAATAGGTCTTGGTGAAGTTTTCCCGATCCTCCGGGACGTCTCCGCCCAGGTCCTTGTACGGCGTGGGCGTATCCGAGAGCAGCTCCTGCCGGATCATGGCGTAGACCTCGTGCTGTCTGGCCGTAAAGGCCTCCCAGATCTGCGCGGACACCGTACCCGGCGCGGCGGCCGAAAGGGCTTCCATGCTGATGATATTGTTGTTGATCAGCTGATAATAGGCCTCGTAGATGGAGAGCTTCCGGTTGGAGGCGCTGGTGCCGGCCGGGTTGTAGACCAGGTCATTTTCCAGCTTGTCCACCAGAATGCCGGCCAGATGCTGCTCGATCAGGTGATAGATACCGATCTGGAGATCGCTGTCGATGGACAGATAGACGTCGTTGCCGGTGACGGGATCCGTCTCCTCGCTCACGTCCAGGATGCGGCCCAGGCTGTCCAGGTACATGGTGCGGCTGCCCTTTACGCCCTGCAGGTCGTTTTCCATGGAGGCCTCGATGCCGGTCTTGCCGACGATGTCGCCGGACTGGTAGCGGGGATCCTCGTCGTCGCCGTTTAAGCGCTCCAGATCGTCGCTGCTGGCCTTGCCCGTATACCCGATGATGTGGGCAAAGTAGACCGCGTTGTTGTACTTGCGCTGATAGGTCTCTTCCACGCTGACGCCGATCAGTTCGTCGTTGTGCTCGAGGATCTCGGTCATGGTATCCTCGCTCACACTCTTTACGATGGTCACGGATTTGTAGCGCTGGTAGGCGTAGAGCGCCAGCAGGTAGCGCACGTGGATCACGCGGAGCGCGTCTTTTTTGCTGATCTCATAGGTGCCGGAGGCCTCCGAACGGCCGTACTTGCCGATGCCGTAGCGCTCGTACAGAAGCTGGAAGAGTCCCTCCGCGGAGATGTTCTCGTCGCATTTTTCATCGTCGATCACCTCCTGCACCGAATGCTTGCCGTAGACGTCGCGAAGCACGCGCAGCACGCTGTCGTGCCCCACGGTATAGGTGATATGGTCCGCGGAATCGATCGCAAGCGGAAGCTCTTCGATGATCTGCTCGCCGTGGCGGTCCAGAATGTCCAGCAGGCGCAGGATCATCAGGTTGCGCTGGTAGCCGTTGTATTCGCCGGTATCCTGCACGGTCACGGAAAAGACCAGTTCGTTGTAGGCGAGCAGGTTGCCCTTGCGGTCGTAGATGTTGCCGCGGGTGCTGTCCAGGCTGATGGTGCGCAGCGTCTTCTGTTCGATGTAGGTCTGCTGCGCGTCCGCGCCCTCCACGATCTGCAGCTTGTACAGCCGCCCCACCAGGATGGCAAAGAGCACAAGCACCAGCAGCGCCAGAGGGAACAGTCTGGACGTGATGAATTCTTTTATTTTGTAGCCGATAAAGGCAAGCAGTTCCTTAAACAAATTTCTGCGCGCTCCTCTTCTCCCGCTCTTCCAGTCTGCCGTTTAAATTGCGCAGCGGCTTGTAGACGATGAAGGTGATCAGCATGGTGTAGATCATCTCCGGCAGGATCACTCCTTTTAAATAGAAAACAAAATTGGTCACGCCCTTTAACAGGAAGGAAAAGACGTACACGTACAGGCTGTACGCCAGATCGTTGATCAGGCACAGCACGATGGGCATGTCGATAAAATCCGTGTAGAAGATGCGGCTCACTTCGCCGTTGGTAAAGCCGATGATGGTGTAGACCAGCGCGTAAAAACCGATGGTCGTGCCGAAAAACAGGTCGGACAGCAGGCCGGAGAAAAAGCCGATCAGCATGCCGTCCACCGGGCCGCGGATAAAACCGTAGCAGAACGTGATGATCAGCAGCAGGTTGGGCGTGACGTCAATCCAGCGAATGGCCTGAAAGACGTTGTTCTGCAGCATGAACGCCGCCAGGATCAGCAGAATGTAGTAGACCGCGCGCTTCATCAGTTCCCGGTCTCCTTTAACTGCGTGATGACCAGAACGGAATCCAGATGGGTGAAATCCACGACGGGCACCAGCTCGCCGGACTTGGTGAGGGAATTGGCGTCCACATTGATGTTCCTGACGTAGCCGATCAGGATACCCGGCAGATACAGGCTGCTGCGGTTGCTGGTGACGATCTTGTAGTCTTCATAGATGCGGGCGTCCTTGTCCATCTTCTCTACCATCAGAAGCCCCTGGGAGAACAGTTCCAGATCGCCGCGCACCATGCAGGCCTCCTCCGTGAGCAGGGCCATGGCGCCTACCTGGCAGTCCTGGTCGATGATCAGGCGCACGGTCGCGGAATTGGCCGTGACCGATTTGACCACGCCCACCAGACCGCCCTGAGCCAGGACGTTCATGTTCTCTTTGATGCCGTCGTTGGAACCGCGGTCGATCAGGATGGTCTTGTCCCAATTGGACGGATTCTCGCCGATCACGTGTGCGCCGATGGTGGGATAATCCGGATACTGATCCTTCATCTCCAGCAGCTCGCGGTATTTTTCCAGTTCCGCGGTCTGGAGCTGGTATTTGGCGTTCTCCTGCCGCAAAAAGGCGAGTTCTTCCTTCAACGCCTCGTTCTCCTGCTGCACCTCGCGCAGGGACGCGAGTTCGCTCAGCTCGTCGGATACGGCGGAGCCGATCCTGTTCAGGCCCTTCTGCATGGGCATGAGTACGGTGTTGAACCCGCTGCGGACCGCGTTGTTGACCTTGCTGGAGAGCGCGGAAAAGACGATCAGCACGATGCAGATCACCAGCAATGCGATAAATAGATGTTTCGGCTGAAAAAAGGAGCCTCTTCTGTTCATGGAAACAATCCCTGTTCTTTTAAACTCGTATACGTGCCGTCGCCGATCACGATGTGGTCCAGCAGCTCGATGCCGATCAGCGCCCCGCTTTCGGCCACCCGTCTGGTCAGCAGCAGGTCGTCCGGGCTGGGCGTGGGATCTCCGGACGGATGGTTATGCACCAGCACCACGAAGACCGCCTGCACCGCCAGCGCGGCCAGAAAGATCTCGCGCGGCGTGATCAGGGACATGTTGACGGTGCCCCTGGAGAGCAGCTCCTCGCAGATCAGGTTGCTCTTGGTGTCAAAGAAGACCGCCCGGATCTGCTCGTAGCCCAGGTCCTTCATCTCCTGCATAAAGTAGTCCGCAATGGACTGCGGAGACGACAGCTTTAACCGGCCGCGCGCCCGTTCACGCTGCAGCCTCCTGGCCAGTTCCCCGATGCAGACGAGCTGTACGGCCTTGACCGGTCCTATGCCCGGCGTCTGCATCAGCGTCTCCGTCCGCATGGCCGTCAGCGCGGATAGCTTTTTTGCGCCGGTCTGCTTCTTTAACAGACTGACCGCCAGATCATAGGCGCGGCGGCCCTGACAGCCGGTCCGAAGGATCACAGCCAGCAGTTCGGCGTCGCTCAATACGGCGGGGCCATAGGCCCGGCATTTTTCATAGGGACGTTCGGAGACCGGCAGGTCCTTCATCGTCCCGGCAGCATGTTCTTTTTGTGTAATGACGTCCATCATCGCTCCTTTCGGTTCCCATTACAACCCCCGAAACGATGCGGAACTTCTTTTTAGTATCTCATATCGTCAATCCTGCGTCCACCAGTTTTTGCAGGGACATCAGGATGCCGAGCTTGGCATGATAAAAGGTCAGGCCGCCCTGGAAAAAGACCGTATAGGGCGGGCGCAGCGGTCCGTCGGCCGAAAGCTCGATGGAGGAGCCCTGCACAAAGGCGCCCGCGGCCATGATCACCTCGTCGTCGTAGCCGGGCATGGCCCAGGGCTCCGGCGTCAGGTAACTGTCCACCGGCGCGGCGGCCTGGATCCCGCGGCAGAACGCCTTTAAGCGGTCCGCCGTCTCCAGGTCGATGGCCTGGAT
>CACZPX010000203.1 GCA_902783095.1 uncultured Lachnospiraceae bacterium | reverse complement strand
CTCAAAGGCGCGCTCCGTGCGCAGGCAGGTTCCCTCCAGCAGCGGCACGTTCTTGGAACCGATCTTCATGGTCTCCGGGATGGTGTCCCAGGCCGCCCGGACGAACTGGCAGTGATGGCCCGGATAGGCCTCGTGCATGGTGTTCATCTTGATCCACGCGTCGGTGATGTTGAAGTAGTTGTACTGGTTTAAGATCATGTTGCCGTGGTACTGCGGGCCGGTAAAATCGCCGCCCTGATAGCCGCCCCAGGGGAAGGTGTCCTTCTGGGAATACGGCAGGCGATAGGTGGCGCACCACTCGTCCTCCGGCAGGCGGATCATCTCATGGGCCACCTTGCGGGAGCGCGCCATGTAGATATCGGCCTTCTTGTACATATCCGCCGGCTTGTCGCAGGGCGCGGAATACTTGAACAGCAGGTCGTTCACCTCTTCCATGGTGGTGGGAACGGGATCGTCGCCGATCGGCAGGGTCTTCGCGATGTCAAAGACCTCCTGGCGGGTGACCTCGATCTCCTCTTTGTACCAGCTCTCCATGTCGTCCAGGTCCACGCCGTACAGACGGGCCAGGGTCTCCTTGTACTTGCCCTCGGGCAGCTGCACGCACACGTCGATGTTGTCATAACCGCCGGAGGTGCCGGCAGCCTTGGCGCCGAGTTCCTCTACCAGGACCACGTATTTGGCGATGGTCTCCTGCAGCAGGGCCTTGATCTGCGCGACGTAGGCCGGCTTAAAGCCCTCGTACCAGACCTCGACGTTCTTGTATTCATCCTTAAAGCATTCCAGCGTAAAGGCCAGGTTTCCCTGAATGGCGCTGTACTTGTCCGCGCCGTTGCGTGAAAGGATCAGCCCGCTGATGACGTCGAAATTGTCCAGCACGCTGCGGAACCGCTTTGTCACGGCCTCCACTCTCATGGCCTGCGGCTGTTTGCTCTGGCGGGATTTCTTCTCATAGAACTTCACCAGCGCGTGCAGGATCTTCTGGGGGTTGGCCTCGGCGTCGTTGATCGCGAAGCCCAGGGAATCCGCAAAGTCTACCAGGTGCATCTTTTCCACCGCGTAGACGGCGTCCGGAGTGTCCAGCGCGTCGGCGCGGGCCACCAGCTCCGCCTGCTTTGCGCGCACGCAGGCGATGTTCTCATCCGTGGGTAGGAACTGTACCGTCTCACACTGCTTTGCAGAGGTGATCAGGTAGTGCAGATCCGCCATGTCCTTGTCCAGCTGTCTGTAAGCAGCCGTAAGTTGTTCGTTGTACATTTGGTGCTCCTTTCGATATTGCTTTCGGTGCAGTGATTACAGCGGGGACGGTTCCCAGCGTCCTCATTTGGTCGAACGGTGAGGACGGAAAGGACCGTCCCCGCGTCCTCACAGAAAGGACCGTCCCCGTGTCCTCATCAATCCATATACAGGCTCTTGAATTCGGTGCAGTAGCGCTTCTTGTCTTCCGGCGACAGGTCTAAGAACATCTTGAACACGTTGATCTCCACGTAGCCGGCGGAGAACAGCAGCTCGGTGAAGTCCTTCTTGGACAGGCCGGATTCCTTCTCCCACTGCGCCAGCTTCTTCATGCCGTAGTGATAGGTGGTGAAGTAGCCGGGCGTCACCTGGTGCGAGCGCACCTGGCCGCGGGCCGTCACAAAGTCCAGACCCAGTTCTTCCTTGTAGATGTTGCAGGCGTCCTCGATGGTGCCGTTTAAGTAGAACAGGGTGAAGTCCACCAGAATACGCACGGCGGTATGATGGCGGCGGTAGGCAATATGCAGCTTGTAGAAGGGATCCTCCGGGAAGGTGTCTTCAAAAGCGCGCTCGGTGCGCAGGCAGGTGCCCTCCAGTAGCGGCACGTTCTTGGCGCCGATCTTGAAGGTCTCCGGGATGGTATCGGTCACCGCGCGCACGGACTGGCAGTGATGTCCCGGATAGGCCTCGTGCATGGTGTTCATCTTGATCCACGCGTCGGTGATGTTGCTGTAATTGTACTGGTTCAAGAACATCTGGCCGATGAGCGGCTGCACGGTAAAGTCGCCGCCTTCGTAGCCGCCCCAGGGATAGGTGTCCTTGCAGGAATACGGCAGGCGCACTGCCAGACACTGCTCGTCGTCCGGCAGGTTCAGGTTGGCGTGGGCCACCGCGCGGGAGCGCTTCATGTATTCGGTCGCGCGCACGTACATCTCATCCGCGCTCTTGCAGGGGGCGGAATATTTGAACAGGATGTCGTTCACCTCGGCCATGGTGGTGGGGGCCGGCTCCTCTATGGGCAGGTTCTTCGCGATCTCAAAGACCTCGTTGCGGGTGACCTCGATCTCCTCTTTGTACCAGCTCTCCATGTCGTCCAGGTCCACGCCGTACAGACGGGCCAGCGTCGCCTTGTACTCGCCGTCCGGCAGCTGGCAGTGTACGGACAGATCGTCCGCGCCGGCCTTGGCGGCCTCGGCGGTCACCGGCAGCTTGGCGGAAAACTCCGCGTAGTAGGCCTTGATCCTGTTGATCACGGCGGCGATGCGCTGCTGCTGCTCTTCGGTGCAGCCTTTATGGAAATCCTTCAGGTTGTCCAGCTCATAGTCCAGCATCTCGGTGCAGAAGCCCAGGCGGTGCTTTAAACCGGCAAAGCGCTCCGGCGCGGTCTTTTCCATCACCAGCGCTTCCACCTGCGGCAGCACGGCGAACACATTATTGATTTTTTCCTCAATAAAGGCGACCTTCTTTTCCGGGCTCTGGCGGTTTGCGCGGCCCTGGCGTTCGATAAAGTCGGCCATTCCGGTGATGATATGCGCGGGGCCGGCGGCGATGCCGTCGATGGTAAACCCAAGCGAATCGACAAAGGCCTCAAACTGCGCCTTGACGGCGGCGTAGACCGCGTCCGGCGCGGGCAGGACGTTCACACGGGCAGCGAGCGCTTCGATCTTCTTTTTAACGTCTGCCACGTTTTCGGCGGTCGGCACAAAGACCTTTGCCGCATACTCGCCTTCCTGGCAGGTGATCGCATAGTGCAGATCTGCCATGTCCTTGTCCAGCTGTCTGTAGACCATCGTGAGTTCTTTGTTTGACATGTACGTTCTTCCTCCTGAAATTGGTACCGGTCCCGGCGGTCTCCCTCCGGGTCTTATGTCGGGCGGGAAAGCAGGCCATCCCGCCAAAAAAGAAATGCCGCGGCTTTCCGCGGCATCCTACGAAGCTTTAAAAAGCTTTCGTGTAGAATTGTAATGCAATCTTAATCATAAGTCAACGAGACGAAAGAAATAAAAGTTACTCCCGTCCGGCAAATTCCCGTTCTATGTTCCGCTGCACGTCCTTTTTCTGCAGCGCCTCGCGCTTGTCGTACAGGTTCTTGCCCTTGCACAGGCCGATCTCCACCTTTACCAGGCTGCCCTTAAAATAAATCTTAAGCGGGATGATGGTATAGCCCTTCTGCGTGGCCTTGCCCATCAGCTTGTTGATCTCCCCGCGGTGCAGCAGCAGCTGGCGCACGCGCAGCGGGTCCCGGTTGAAGATATTGCCCTTTTCGTACGGGCTGATGTGCATGCCGTACACGAACAGGCTGCCGTTTCGCTCGCGGATAAAGGACTCCTTTAGATTGCATTTGCCCTGGCGCAGGGACTTGACCTCCGTCCCCACCAGCGAGATGCCCGCCTCAAAGGTGTCCTCCACAAAATAGTCGTGCCAGGCCTTTTTGTTGTTCGCGATCTGCTTGATGCTCTCTTTTGCCATGCGTTCTCCTAATCGAGCAGACGGCGGTCAACGCCCCCTGCTCGCCCACAACGCGGACATTCGCAGCCTGCGGCTGCTCATGTCCTACGCCCGGCAAATGCGGCTCTGTGCGAGCACAGCAGCGCTTGCCGGCCTTTCTTCACAAAAAAGCCCACGGCCAAAGACCATGGGCGATACAGTCATGCTGCGGCTCACGCTGCCGTGGAGACGTTCTCCAGGATATTGATCACCAGCGCAAGCACCATAAACGCGATACCGAGGATCTTGGTGTACTTCTTCATCTTGCCTTCCGGCGTTCTTCCGTAGTTCTTGCTGATATAGGAATCGGACGAACCGCCCGCGATCGCACGGCCGAGTCCGTTGTTCTTGCCCTCCTGCATCAGGATGATGACAGACATCACGACGCAGACGATGACCAGCAGAATCTTCAGGATAGCAATCAGTACCGACATTTTTTTAACCTCCAGTCAATAGCCTTAGCATAATAGCACAGTTCCGCCGGGAACGCAAGTGCTTTCTTATACAGATTTGCGCCGCGCTTATTTGTCGTTCACGATGTTGTGCATCCAGGTCCCCTTCTTTATCAGGTACACCCCAATAAAGATCTTCACCGCCTTGGTGGCGTTGACGATCACGAACATCCAGGTGATGTCCATGCCGGTGTAGTGGCCCACAAAGTAAGCCACCGGGATGGACATGACCCACAGGGCCAGGCTGTCAAAGACAAAGGTGATGATGGTCTTGCCGCCGGAGCGGATGGTAAAATACGCCGCGTTGCAGAAGGCCTCCAGCGGCTGGAAGATGGCCAGCAGCATCATCAGGACCATAGCCAGATGGCGGATCTCCTCCGTGGTGTTGTAGAGTTCCGGGAAGAACGGCGCGAACAGCACCATCAGGCCGCCCACCACCGCGCCGCCGAACACGGAAAACGCGATCAGCTTGTAGGCGGAGTCCTTCGCCTCGTCCATCTTTCCTGCGCCTAAAAGCTGCCCCACGATGATGGCCACGGCGCTTCCGAGCGACATAAAGACCACGCGGAACAGGTTGGCGGCCACGCTCATGATATTCATGGCGGCCACGACGGCCAGTCCGCGGATCGAATAGCACTGGTTCATGGTGGTCATGCCGAGCGAGAACAGCGTCTCGTTGATCATCAGCGGCGTGCCCTTCTTGATGATGTCCTTGGCGAGCTTCCACGGCACGTGCAGGCTCTTAAAGGCCCCCACGATAAACGGCATGCGCTTTTTGTGGCGGGCGGTCCAGATCACCAGGTAGCCGCACTCCACGTAACGGGAAATGGTGGTCGCCACGGCCGCGCCGTTTACGCCCAGCTCCGGAAAGCCGAACTTGCCGAAGATCAGCAGGTAGTTTAAGATCAGGTTCACGAACACTGCAAGAAGGCTCGCCACCATGGGGTTGAAGGTCTCGCCGCACTCGCGCAGCGTGCCCGCGTAGCAGGAGGCCACCGTAAACGGCAGCAGCCCGTACAGGATGATCACCGAATAATCCATGCCGTAGCGCAGCGTAGCCACCGGATCCGAGGCCCCAGCCTCTCCCTGCAGGAACAGGCCGATAAAGGTCTCGTTGAACAGCGCGATCACGCTCACGCCGATCACCAGCAGCAGCGCGCCGGAGATAAGCTTGAAGCGGAAGGTGTGGCGCACGCCCTCGTGGTCGTTCTTGCCGTAAAACTGCGCGCCGAAAATGCCGGCGCCACTCGTTGCGCCGAAGATGCAGAGCATATAGACAAAAAAGACCTGGTTTGCGATGGAAACGCCGGACATCTGCTCCGTGCCGGTCTGCCCCACCATGATGTTGTCCAGAAGGTTCACAAAGTTGGAGATGCCGTTCTGGACGATCATGGGCAGGGTCACTGCCATCACTTTTTTATAAAAGGCCTTGTCGCCGATGAATTTCATATTGCCTGTCCCTCCCCATAATGCTCCAGAAAGGCAGTCTCAGTCGATGTCGCTGTCCGTGAACTTTCCGGCTACGGCCTGCAGGATGTCGATCCCGGTGGTCTCCTCTCCCTGCCGGCCCTGGTACACCTCCGTGCGCAGCAGGTCCATCCTGGCGTCCAGTTCGGCGCTCAGATCGGCGCAGTACTTGAGCTCGGCCTCCATCAGGGTATCGAAATCATTGTCCTTTTTATAATGCAGCTGATGTTCCAGACTTGCCCAGGAGTCCATCGCGATGGTCCGCAGCTGGATCTCCGCCTTCATCACGCGCTTTTCCTGCTGCAGAAAGATGGGCACGGACACGATCAGGTGCAGGCTGCGGTAGCCGTTGGCCTTGGGCTTTTTGATGTAGTCCTTTTCCGTGATCACCTCTATGTCGTCCTGCTTTTTTAAGGCCTCCGCCAGCATGTAGACGTCGTCTAAAAAGGAGCAGATCACGCGGATGCCGGCCACGTCGTTGATGTGCTCTTCGATGCTCTCCACCGACATCTCATAACCGCGCCGGATCAGTTTTTCACGGATGCTGATCGGGTTTTTCAGGCGGGTCTTGATGGAATTGATGGGCTGGCGGTCGAACATCAGGGAGAATTCCTCGTTCAGCACGTTGAACTTGGTCTCGATCTCCATCATCGCGCAGCGGTAATAACTCATCAGCTTCGCGAACGAGTATGTCTTCTGCAGGGCGAACTCCACCATGTCGCGGTTGAAGACCTCTCCCAGCTTCTGCATCACGCTGTCATCGGGGATGAGCAGATCAGCCATCTCATTACCGTCCTTTCATAAAAAGTGCCGGAAAACGGCAGGCCGCCTTCCGGCATCAGATCAGCGGAGAGTGTGGGATTCGAACCCACGTGCCCCGGAGGCCAACCGCATTTCGAGTGCGGCTCGTTATGACCACTTCGATAACTCTCCGTATTGCGGGGCGGGATCACCGCCCCGGTCAAAGGAGTTTAATACTCCTCTGCTTCCTCGTGCTCGCTGATATCGTTGACCGGTTTCTGCAGGCCGGGGATCTCGATGTTGTGCTTGGTCGCATAATCCCACAGGGCTGCATGGATGGCCTCTTCCGCCAGCAGAGAACAGTGTACCTTAACAGGGGGCAATCCGTCAAGTGCTTCCATCACCGCTTTGTTGGTGACCTGCAGCGCCTCATAGATGCTCTTGCCCTTTACCAGTTCCGTGGCCATGCTGCTGGTCGCCACGGCGGCGCCGCAGCCGAAGGTCTTGAACTTGACGTCGCGCACGATCTGGTTGTCGTCAATGTCCAGGTAGATCCGCATGATGTCGCCGCACTTGGCGTTGCCGACCGTACCGACGCCGCTCGCGCCTTCGATCTCGCCCATGTTGCGGGGATTGGTGAAATGGTCGATGACCTTCTCGCTGTATGCCATTAATGTGCCTCCTTGTTTTTCTTTACAAAGTCCTCGTAGAGCGGGGACATGTCGCGCAGCCTGGCCACGATCTCCTTTAAGCAGTCCACCGTGTAGTCGATCTCTTCTTTGGTGGTGTACTCGCTTAAGGACAGGCGCAGGGAGCCGTGGGCGATCTCGTGCGGCAGGCCGATGGCCATCAGCACGTGGGACGGATCCAGGGAGCCGGCCGTGCAGGCGGAACCGGAGGAACCGCAGATGCCCTTCATATCCAGCATCATCAGCATGGACTCGCCTTCGATAAACTGAAAGCTGAAGTTGGTATTGCCGGGCAGACGGTGCACTGCATCGCCGTTTAAGCGGGTATGGGGGATCTCCGCCAGAACGCGGCTGATCAGGTGGTCGCGCAGCGCGGTCTGCTTCTTTTCGTTCTCCGCCATCTCCGCCACCGCGAGCTCGGCGGCTTTTGCCATGCCCACGATCTCCGCCACGTTCTCCGTGCCGGCGCGGCGCTTGCGCTCCTGCGCGCCGCCGTGGATAAAGGACTTCAGCTTAAGACCCCTGCGGATGTACAGGAAGCCCACGCCCTTGGGGCCGTGGAACTTGTGTCCGCTGGCGCTCAGCATATCGATGTTCATGGCGTTTACATCGATGGGAATGTGCGTAAAGGCCTGAACGGCATCGGTGTGGAACAGCACACCGTGTTTCTTTGCGATGGCACCGATCTCCGCGATGGGCATGATGGTACCGATCTCGTTGTTGGCAAACATGATGGTGATCAGGATGGTGTCGGGACGGATGGCGGCTTCCACATCTTCCGCGTGAATCAGTCCGTTTTCATCCACAGGCACATAGGTCACT
>CACZPX010000202.1 GCA_902783095.1 uncultured Lachnospiraceae bacterium | reverse complement strand
ATGAGCTGCTCCTCAAAGCCCTCGATAAAGGAATGGGAACCGATGGTCAGCGGATAGTCCGTCGCCTGACCGCCGGAGAACTCCTCGCCGTCCACCTTGCCGTTGAAGTCCAGCGTGACCATGTCGCCGTCCTTGACGGGGCGGTCTTCCACCGGCACCATGGAGGCGTTCTTCTCCTGCTCGGCCTTCAGTTCCTTCTCCACGTCCTCGTCGGTGACTTCCACAGAGGGGGATTCCACTTCCAGGCCCTTGTACTCGCCCAGCTTGACGGCCGGCTTCTTGGCGCAGGTCGCGATGAAGACGACCGGCTTGTCCTGCTCGATCTGCTCGTAGGTGATGTCCGGATAGGAAGCGATCTTGATGCCCTGCTCCTTCTCCACCTGGTCGCAGGCCTCCTGATACTTGCCGGGGACCAGATCGTTGACGGCGTCCTCTAAGAACACGTCCTTGCCGTACGTTCTCTCAATGAGCATCTGCGGGACTTTGCCCTTGCGGAAACCGGGCATGCTGATCTGATTGCGGTTCTTTAAATAAACCTGCGTCTCAGCCTTCCGGACTTCCTCTGCCGGGATCTCGACCGTAATCTTTACCAGATTATGCTCTAACTCTTCAAACTTGACACTCATTGCTTCGTTTCCTCCTTTAAAAGCTCTTACCTTTTGCGCACTTACGCTCGCTTCCGGTAAGTGCTTTTGTCCTTTTGAAGCCCGGTCTGATGCCGGGCGAAAAGGTATTATAGCATGAACACCGCAAAAATACTATATCTTTTTGCTGTATTTCACTTTGCTTTCGCTGCCGTTAAGCCCCGTTTACTGCGGTTCGGTCACCTGCAGCTTGGCGCCGGCGCGGTAGAGTTCCTTGGCCTCCTCAATGGTGTTGGCCTGCCCGCTGCGGATGTAGCCGCCCAGGCGCTCGATCTGCACCGGTTTGGAAAACTCCGTGCCCAGGACCGACTCGTACCGGGTGGTGTTCTCCACGCCCGCGTTGCGCAGTCTGGCGTTCAAGGCCTCCAGCCCGCCGGAAGCGGCGTCGATCTCGTTCTTCATCTGCTCCAGGCGTTCCGCGTTCCTGCCCAGGATCTCGTCGCTGATCTCCTTCTGGGTGACGGTGTCAAACTGCTCCGCCGCTGCCTTCTTCTGCTGCTCCAGCGTGCCGATCTGCTCCTCCAGCTCGGCGATGCGCGCGTCAAACTCGCCCAGGTTGTAGACGGCGTCGTTCTGATCGTTCTGGATGCCCTTGGTGATCCGGTCGATGGCGTCCTTCTTTAAGGCGCGCTGATCGCGCAGCAGGGCGATCTCCTTCAGTTCCTCGCTGTGCGAGATCTTCAGGCGCAGCACCAGCAGGTAATACAGGCCGCCGAACACCGCGATGCAGACGATATAGGCGATGATCAGCCAGAGCGTGCTTTTGTTGCCCCAGATCATCCAGGACCCGATCGGGATCACCGCAAAGAGGAGCATAAGGATCCCCACGAAGATGAGGATCTCCTTGATGCCCTTGGGCGAGGACATGATGGAAAAGAGCGAGGTGTTGCAGTACCCGGGCACGCCGTTGCGGCTGCTGATCATCTTGATGCGGTTGTTCAGTTCCTTGCTCTCCGCCGTCAGATGGGCCGTCTCGTGCTCGATGCGGGTCTTCATGCCCACGCTGCGCGCCTTTTCGCGCTTGGACTGCTCCTTGCGCATGGAGCTCTGCAGATCCCCGATCTGGGAATCAAAGGGCTTGATCAGTTCCGCGCGCCTCTTTTTTATGGTCTCCGTGATGGTATCATTGACCACTCTGGTCTCGCTGTCCAGGTCTTTCTGCATCCGCTTTAACCGGACTGCCTGTTCTTCCGACTCTGCTTTCATGGCCTGGATCTCTTCCACGGCCGATTTTGCCGCCTCCAGAAACTGAAGGTTCTCCTCTCTGGTAGCCATCGCGTCCCCTCCTTTGCTTGCTTCCAATCAGCTGATCCATTTCAGCTTCGGCCAGTAGGAAAAATAGGCCTTGCCGATAATGGCGTCCTTATATACAAAATGGTTGTCCCAGAATCTCGCGTCCGCGGAATGGTTGCGGTTGTCTCCCATCATAAAGTAGGCGCCCTCGGGGACCTCGTAGGGTCCGTAGCTGCCCTCCATCGGCTCCGGCAGGTACTCCTCGAAAAGCGGTTTCCCGTCTATGAAGGTCTGCCCGTCTATGATCTGCACCGTCTCGCCCGGCAGGCCGATCACACGCTTGACGTACAGCGTATCCTTCTTGTCCGGCGCGTAAAAGACCACGATATCGCCGCGGTCCGGCTCCGAGAACCAGTAGGCGCAGCGAAGACCCATGATGCGGGTCTCGGCCATGATAGTGTCCTCCATGGAGCCGGTGGGCACCTGGGCGTTCAGCAGGACGAACCGCCACAGCAGGAAGGCCGCCAGCAGGATCCCCGCATAGAAGGCGACGTCCTTGAGCACGCGCTTTTTCTTTTCCTGCGGCGTCTCCGGCGCCTTCTCCTTGTTTTCGGGCGGGACGGCCTCCGGCGCGTCCTGCGGCTTTGTTTCTTTATTCATCGGCACCGGTCTCCGCCTCCGTCACTTCGATCTCCGTCAGCCTTACGTTTGCCACGCAGGCCCCCTTCTGCGTATATACGTCGGAGGGCAGCGTGACGTTGACCACCACGTTCAGGTTGCCCGCGGAATAGCCGTTCAGATCCAGCGTCAGCTTCACGGCGTCCGTATCCAGGCTGCTCAGATCCGCCTCCAGGCCGCGCAGCGTCAGCGCCACGGTAGAGGAGAGGATCCGGTATTCCATATTCTCCGGCACGTTGATCACTTCGATCTGGTCCCGGGAGAATTCAAAGGTCCGCTCGATGAACGGCTCCGCCATCAGGATCACCGTGGCCGTCTTGACGTCGTCCACGATGCTCACGTTGGCCGGCAGGAAGCGGGTCAGATCCACTTCGATGCGCCGGCTCTCGGCCAGGCCGGCGGCGGAGACGTCGTTGATGATGATCGACGAGACCTGCGCCATCACGGCCCTGGTCCCGGAGATGGTGACCGTCTCCGGCGTCGCGGAGGCGCCCACGTACTGATAGCCTTCCGCCACGCGGTCGGTCTCCTTGGCCTCCACGATGACGGGCACTTTCTTGATCAGGAACAGCTTGACGCTGCAGGCCACCGTGCCCTGTGTGTCGATCACGGTATCCTTGCTTTCCGCGGGATTCAAGAGCACGCCGTTGCCGTCGTAGATGTGCAGTTCCTGCTCCGTCGTAAAGTCTTCCGAAGCGCCGTTCACGTCGATCGAGACGGTCGCCTCGCGGATGATGTCCGCGTAGGATTCCGGCGCGGTGACCGTGACCTCAGACGGTTCCAGCGTCACGCCGCCGATCGCGAAACCCTCGGCGGGCTCCCCGTTCAGTTCATAGACGATGGGGACCGTGACGGTCTTTAAGTCCTCCAGCTTTACTTCCAGGCTGAACTTGTCCTGCGTAAAATCGCTCGCCTGCACACGGGTGCTGGTGCAGGTCACCGTGACCGGCACCTGCGTATCCTCGTACATCTTGGAAAAATCCGCCACCGCCCGGAAGTTGGAAGCGGAAAGCGCTCTGGTGATGCTGCGGTTCTTGGTGACGCGCACGTTCACGGTCTGGTCTCCCACCACGGTCACGGAACGGCCGCGCTCCGCCACGATCTCCTCGTTCACCAGTTCGATGGGAACGGAATAGGTCTGCGTGGTAGCGGGGTCGGTGATGTAGATGACCATCATCCAGATGCCCACGGCCAGAAGGACGGACACGAGTTTGAGCGGCCAGTTGTTAAGAAGCAGCTTCTTCATGTTTCTTCCTCCTTCTGAACCTCAGTTTGAACCGCGAAGTCTCCTCCATGGTATACAGCGAGCTCAGGACTTCAAAGAGTTCTTCCTTGCCGATGTCTTCCTTAAGCCGGCCGTTTTCCGCCAGCGACACCTTGCCGGTCTCCTCCGATACCACGACGGTCACGCTGTCGGAGACCTCGCTGATCCCCACGGCCGCGCGGTGTCTGGTGCCGAAGGCCTTGCTGATATTGGTATTGGAAGACAGGGGCAGATAGCAGGTGGCCGCCGCCACGCGGCTGCCGCGGATGATCACGGCGCCGTCGTGCAGCGGGGTATTGTGTTCAAAGATATTGATCAAAAGCTGACTGGTGATCATGGCGTCCACCTTGATGCCCGTGTTCACGTAGTCCTCCAGGGGAACGTTCTTTTCGATGACCATCAGCGCGCCGGTCCTGGCCTCCGCCAGCTCATAGGTGGCGTCCGCCAGCTCTTTGACCGTCTGGGTATCCACGCCGTAGTTGTCCGACAGGCCGGTATTGCGGAAGATGTTGGCCAGGCTGCCGTTGCCCAGGCGCTCCAGCGCCTTTCGCAGCTCCGGCTGGAAGACCACCAGGATGGCGATCAGCAGGATGTCCACGGCGCGGCTGACCAGGTAGAGGATGGTGTTGAAGTTCAGCAGGCGGGCGACAAAATAAAAGGCGACGATCACCGCCAGCCCCTTGATCAGGAACCAGGTGCGGGTATTCTTGACCCATACCAGCAGCCGGTAGATCAGATAGGCGATGATCACCATCTCGATGATGTCCGTTATCTCCACCGAGAATCTTGTCGACTGTAATGATTGAAAGAGCTGCCGCAGCGCGTCCATTTCTTACCCCTGACTCTCTCCGTTTGCCTGTGCCTTCAGTTCCTGCTCCGTCATCTCGTCCAGCAGCTTGATGGCCTCGTCGATCTCCATGTCCTCCTGCTCCGTGGCGGTCAGGTCGTCCTGGATCTCGTGCTTCTTGCGCTCTCTGGCCGTAAGCTTCACCTTGGGGACGGCCTTGACGTAATACAGGTAGTCGTCGTCCTCATACTGCAGATACTCCGTCCGCGTATAGTCCACGGCCAGGATCAAAAAGGCGATCAGCGCCATGGGGATCAGCGACAGGCCGATCTCCAGAAACAGGTCCGCGTAGGATACCGTCACCTCAAAGGAGAGGCCGAAGATCACGAACACGGCCGCGTTCACCACGATCCCCACCACGGCCGCGATGTAGGGGCCGTAGTCCACGGAGAGCCGGCGCACGGCGTAGACCGCCAGCGTGGTAAGGCAGACCGCCAGCACGCTGATCCACATCAGCCGGTTGTCAAAGACCAGCACCAGCAGCTGCGTAAAGCGCTCGATGATGTCCATGATCTGTGTGGAGCCTTCCGACAAAAAGGCCGCGTTCTTTTCAAAGCCCAGCAGCAGGTAGTACCCGAAGGTGCCGATCCCCACCGGGATGAAGGAGGTGGGACGGCCCACCAGGCCGACGATCACCGGGATCACGTAAGGGATGCGCAGGAAATAGGCCAGCGGGATCATCACGATCACGATGGCGTAGCCCGGCAAAAACAGATAGTGCAGCACGGCCGCGATAAAGGCGATCCCCAGCAGCAGCACGCACGCTTCCAGCGAGAGCGCGTACAGATGCACGGTCAGAAAGCCGATCGCCACGCAGGCGATGCCCGGCCAGGAAAAAAGGCTGGACACCAGCGCGATGATCAGCACCACGTTCCACTTGGTGAGCAGCGGCTGATAGCCGAATTTATCGTTGATGACAAAGAGCGTCAGCAGCATGAAGGCGAATTTCAGCACGACGTCGATATAGACGTTTCCCTTTGCATAGAATTCGCGCAGCTTCTGCCTGACCAGCAACACTTTTTCCATTATGTCCCGCTCTGCTCCTGTTCCTGATTATTATAGTATTTCTCCAGTTTGCGCAGACAGGCGCGGTACTCGCTGCGCCCCTCGCGCGCCCGCCAGTAGCTGGAGGTGTAGACCAGCACCGACAGGATGATGGTGACCACAAGGATGGCAAGAAAGAGGATGATGACCACCCTAAACAGGGTGTAGAGTTCGTCCAGGGAATAGCCGGTCAAAAGCTCCTCGGCGTTCACCAAAAAAGCGCCGCCCAGCACCAGGGCGAACACGATGATGACGCCCAGCACGCCCTTGATCACCTGAAAGGCAACGTAATCACTGCCGAAAAAGCTTCCGGCCGTCACGGTTGCCCGTCTGTCTTTTTTTCGCAGCATCTCGGCCTTTGTCATCAGCCGGATCTTGGTCTCGTCGATCATGAATGCCTCTCTTATCCAACGTGGATATATTCTAAGTTAGTATAGCATAGTTCGTTCACAAAACCAAATTATTTTGTCAAAATTCAGAAAGAGTTCAAAAAAATCCCCTGCCGTGCGGCAGGGGATCGTGCGTGTTTTGCGATTACTTAAGGGTGACCTTAGCGCCTTCAGCTTCCAGCTTGGCCTTGGCTTCCTCAGCCTCCTGCTTGGTAGCGCCTTCCTTGACCACCTTCGGAGCGGAGTCGACAACGTCCTTCGCTTCCTTCAGGCCCAGACCGGTCATTTCGCGGACGACCTTGATGACCTTGACCTTGTTGGGGCCGACTTCGGTCAGCTCAACGTCGAAGCTGTCCTTCTCTTCCTCAGCGGGAGCATCGGCAGCAGCGGCTACGACGACACCGGCAGCGGCGGAGACACCGAACTTCTCCTCGCAGGCCTTGACCAGATCATTCAGTTCCAATACGCTAAGCTCTTCAACAGCAGCGATGATTTCTTCGATAGATAATTTAGCCATTTGTTTTTCCTCCAATTTTTTAAGCTTCAGTGGGTGCAGCTTCTTCTGCTGCTGTCTCGGTTGCGGCGGGGGCTGCGCCACCCTCTGCCTTCTTCTCCGCGATCTGCTTGATCACGCGGGCGAAGTTGGCCACCGGCGACTGGATGCTGCCAATAAACTTGGACAGCAATACCTCTCTGCTCGGGATGGTGGCAATCACGTAGATACCCTTGTTGTCATAGTACGTGCCGTCCACGACACCCGATTTCATCGAGAGCGCGTTGATTTTCTTGCAATAGTCGGAGACGATTCTCGCGGGGGTCGTGGGATCGCCTTTGGATACGGCTAATGCAGTCGGGCCTTCGAGATCCCCGGAAAGGGCCTCAAAGGGAGTTTCCTT
>CACZPX010000201.1 GCA_902783095.1 uncultured Lachnospiraceae bacterium | reverse complement strand
GTAGTCGGAGCTCACCTTGTCCACCTCGTCCAAAAGCATCAGCGGATTGGCCACGCCGGCCTGCTTTAGGCCCACGGCGATGCGCCCGGGCATGGCGCCGATGTAGGTGCGCCTGTGTCCGCGGATCTCCGCCTCGTCGCGCACGCCGCCCAGGCTCACGCGCACGTATTTCTTGTCCAGCGCTCTGGCCACGGAGCGCGCCACCGAGGTCTTGCCGGTGCCGGGCGGGCCCACCAGACACAGGATGGAGCCGCCGGCCTCACCGGTGAACTTGCGCACCGCCAGGTACTCCAGAATGCGCTCCTTGATCTTCTCCATGCCGTAATGGTCCTCGTCCAGGATCTTCTTGGCGCGTTTGATGTCGGTGTCCTCCACCTCCATCTTATCCCACGGAAGCTCCAGCAGCGTCTCGATGTAGGTGCGGCTTACCGTGCCCTCCTGGCTGCCGGAGGGGATCATGGAAAAGCGGCGGATCTCCTTGCGGATCTTGTTCTTCACTTCGTCCGAGGCCACCAGCTTTTCGCACTGCTCCTCAAACTGCGCCGCGTCGGACTTTTCGTCCTCCCCCAGCGCCTCCTTGATGGTGCGCATCTGCTCGCGCAGCACGTATTCGCGCTGGTTGGTGTCCAGCCGCTTCTTGACCTTGCTGTTGATGTCGTTCTTCATCGAAGCGATGTCGATCTCCGTCTCCAGCTGGTTTAAGAGGATCCTGGCGCGCATGTAGGTGGAACTCGCGTCCAGCAGCTGCTGTCGGGACGCGGCGGGCAGATTGATCCGCACCGCGGCCTGCGCCACGAATTCCGGCAGCGTCTCGATGGGCATCAGATGCCGCAGGATGGTATCCCCCGCGCCCGGGACCTGCTCGGCATAGGTCTCCACCGCCTCGCGCAGCAGCCGGAACAGGGCCTCGTTCTCGTTGGCGTCGCGTACGTCGTTGACGAACGGCGCCGCCTCTACCTCCGCCTGCAGAAAGCGCGGCTCGGGCAGCAGGTCGATCAGTTCCGCGCGGGTCTCGCCCTCCACCAGTACCCGGATCAGGTTGTTGGGCAGGCGGATCAGCTGGCGCACTTCACAGACGGTCCCGTAGGCGCACAGATCGTCCAGGCCGGGATCGTTGACCTTCTCGTCCTTCTGGCAGACCAGAAACAGCTTCTGGTCCCCCACCATCGCCCGTTCCACGGCGGCCACGGACTTGGGCCGGCTGATATCAAAATGAAGCAGCATCTTGGGCAGCACCACAAGGTTGCGGAGCGCCACGGCGGGAAGTTTCATAGTCGGTTACTCCTTTATTCAAAGCTGCGGCGGCCTGCGGCAGCCGCAGAAATGCGGTCTCGTTATAACGCACGAAGGCCGCTGCAGATCTGCAACAGCCTCACGTGCCGGTTTACCCGTATGCTTATGCTCAGATCGCCGATTCCGGACGCTTCTTGCGGGGCTTTTCGGTCCGCAGCGTCACGGTGGGCTCTCCCTTTCCGCGGATCACGTCCGCGGTCACCTCACAGGCTCCCACCTCTTCGCGGGACGGGATCTCGTACATGGTCTCGGTCAGCGCCTTCTCGATGATGGACTTTAGGCCGCGCGCGCCGATCTTGCGTTCAAAGGCCTCGTGCGCGATCTCCGCCACCGCCTCGTCCGAGAAGGTGAGCTTGACGCCGTCCAGTTCAAAGATCTTCTGGTACTGCTTGATGAGCGCGTTCTTCGGCTCGGTTAGGATCCGGCGCAGCGCCTCCTCGTCCAGCAGATCCAGTGAGACGGATACCGGAACGCGGCCCACGAATTCGGGGATCAGGCCGAACTTGACCAGATCCTGCGGCAGCACCTGCCGCAGCAGATCGCCGATGGCCACGTCCTGCTTGTCGCGCACCTCGGCGTTGAAGCCGATGGAGTTGGCGCCGATGCGGTTTTCAATGATCTTTTCCAGACCGTCAAAGGCGCCGCCGCAGATAAAGAGGATGTTGGACGTATCGATCTGATACATCTCCTGCTGAGGGTGCTTGCGGCCGCCCTGGGGCGGAACGCTCGCGACCGTGCCTTCCACGATCTTTAAGAGCGCCTGCTGCACGCCTTCGCCGGAAACGTCACGCGTGATGGACACGTTCTCCGACTTTTTGGAGATCTTGTCGATCTCATCGATGTAGACGATGCCAACCTCGGCGCGCTTGATGTCGTAATCCGCCGCCTGGATCAGCTTTAAGAGGATGTTCTCCACGTCCTCGCCCACGTAGCCGGCTTCAGTCAGCGTGGTCGCGTCCGCGATCGCGAACGGCACGTCCAGAAAGCGGGCGATGGTCTGCGCCAGATAAGTCTTGCCGGAACCGGTGGGGCCGATCATCAGGATGTTGCTCTTGGTGAGCTCCACGTCGTCCTTGGTGCCCAGGCCGGCCGTAACGCGCTTGTAGTGGTTGTAGACCGCCACCGCCAGGACCTTCTTGGCCTCGTCCTGGCCGATCACGTACTTGTCCAGAAACTCCTTGATCTCGCGCGGCTTCTTTAAGCTGAAGCGGAAATCGCCGCGGCTCTCTTCGCCCTCGTCATATCGGAACTCCTCTTCGATCATCTCGGCGCAGAGTTCCGCGCATTCGTCACAGATGTAGATCCCCTCGTACAGCCCGGCGATCATCTTGCGGACCTGAAACTGGTTCTTGCCGCAAAAGGCGCAGGTGCAGGGGATATTCCCGGTCTCTTTGCTCATGGGTCAACCTCAGCGGTTCTTGATGACGCTGTCGATCAGGCCGTAGGCCACGGCCTCGTCCGCGCTCATGAAGTTGTCGCGTTCGGTATCGCGCTCCACGGTCTCCAGCGGCTTTCCGGTGTTCTCCGCCAGGATCTCGTTCAGGCGCTTGCGGATCTTTAAGATATGCTCCGCCGCGATGCTGATCTCGGTCGCCTGTCCCTGCGCGCCGCCGGAAGGCTGGTGGATCATGATCTCCGCGTTGGGCAGGGCAAAACGCTTGCCCTTTGCGCCGCCCGCGAGCAGGAACGCACCCATGCTGGCCGCCATGCCGATGCAGATCGTGGACACGTCGCACTTGATGTACTGCATGGTGTCATAGATGGCCAGACCGGCGGTCACGGAACCGCCGGGGCTATTGATATAGAGCTGGATGTCCTTGCCCGGATCCTCCGACTCCAGGAACAGAAGCTGCGCGACCACAAGGCTTGCGGTCACCTCGTTCACTTCCTCGCCCAGAAAGATGATCCGTTCTTTCAACAGCCGGGAATAGATGTCATAGGTCCGTTCGCCGCGGCTGGTGGATTCCAGTACGTAAGGTACTAAGCTCATGAAAATCTCCTATTATTTTGCGTTGTCTACCAGGAACTTCAGTGCCTTCCTGGTCTTGACGTTCTCCTTCATCTCGCTGATCTGGTCCTCGGTTAAGATGCTCTTCATCTTTTCCAGATCCAGGCCGTACTGCTCGCCCATCTTGGTGATCTCGGCGTCCACGTCCGCCTCTTCGGCCTCGATGTTCTCCGCCGCCACGATGGCTTCCAGCACCAGGCGGGACTCAATGCCCTTCTTTGAGGCTTCCTTCTGGTTCTCGACCATCTGCTCCTCGGTCATGCCGATGTACTGCAGGTAGGCCTCCAGCTTCATGCCCTGTGCTTCCAGTCTGTTCGCAAATTCCTGGGTGGAGATGCGGGCCTCGGAGGTGACCATCATATCCGGGATGTCCATCTCGGCGTTGGCCACGGCCTTTTCCAGCAGCGCGTCTTCCTTCACGCGCAGCGCCTCGTCTTCCTTGCGCGCCTGGATCTTCTTCTTTAAGTCTTCCTTATACTCGGCGATCGTCTCGAAATCGGTGAAGTCCGCCGCGTACTCGTCGTCGAGCTCCGGAAGCTGCTTCTCCTTGACGGACTTGATGGTGCAGGTGAACACGGCGGGCTTGCCGGCCAGATCCTTGGCGTGATAGTTCTCCGGGAAGGTGACGTTCACGTCC
>CACZPX010000200.1 GCA_902783095.1 uncultured Lachnospiraceae bacterium | reverse complement strand
TCCAGACCAGCAGCCCCTCCTTTTTGCTGATGGCGGCCGCCCAGAAAGCCCTCGCCTACGTGCGCGAAAACGGCGCGGCGGAGGCGGCGGACTGGCTGGCGCGGATCCGGACCCTGAAAGAAAGCGTGTGGCCAAACGACCGGCTGCAGCTGCGGCAGACGGACGATCCGTCCAAGCTGCTGGTGAGCTGTGCCCTGCCCGGCAGACGCCTGATGGATGAATTGCGGGAACGTTTCGGCATAGAGGCCGAGATGGCAGAAAACCACGCGGTGCTGTTTATGACCGGCATGGGCGATACCGACGAAGCCATGACGCGGCTGGCGCAGGCGCTGCGCGCGGAGGCCGCGCAGCTTCCACCCACGGCGCCGCTTTGCTATGAGGAACCGCAGCTGCCGCCAAAGATGCTGGAGGCCTGCGAGGCGGTGCGGCGGCCCAAAGCCCTTACGCCGCTTGCCGGGGCGGCCGGCCGCGTGTGCGCGGAGTACGTCTGGGCGTATCCGCCGGGCATTCCCTTTCTGGTGCCGGGCGAGCGCGTCACGCCGGACGCGGTCCAAAAAGCCGTTGCAATCGGCCGTAAAGCATTGTATACTCTGATGTAGTTTTGAGCCGGTGAAAGGAGTTTTCTTATAATGAACAGAATCAAGACCATCGATACCCGCGACTTAAGAGAGAGCGCTGTAAACGGCGGCTGCGGCGAGTGCCAGACTTCCTGCCAGTCTGCCTGCAAGACTTCCTGCGGCGTTGCCAACCAGGAGTGCGAGAACAAGGCGGAATAAGCGCGAGATAAGTCCAAGTCCCCGGCGGTGTGCCGGGGTTTTTTATTGCGCAAACCCCTTGTAATTCCCACGGCTTTCCGATAGAATGGGTATCCGTGGGATTATGCGTTGATCCCGCAGATCATCAGACTGGAACAGACGTATGGACATCATCAAGGCGAGCGGCCTGACACATGACTATATCACCTACGACGAGGACGAACGGCCCATCAGCGTCCGGCACGCCCTTGAAAACGTGGACCTGGCCATAGAAGAGGGCCAGTTCGTCGCCATCCTGGGGCACAACGGCTCCGGGAAGTCTACCTTTGCCAAGCATATCAACGCCCTGCTTCTGCCCACCGCCGGCACGGTGACCGTGGGCGGCATGGACATTGCGGACGAGGCCAACCTGTGGGACATCCGCCAGCTGGCCGGCATGGTGTTCCAGAATCCCGACAACCAGATCATCGCGACCGTGGTGGAAGAGGACGTGGCCTTCGGCCCCGAGAACATGGGCGTCCCCACCAAAGAACTGGAAAAACGCGTGGCGGAGGCGCTTGCCGCCGTGGGAATGACCGCCTTTGCCAAGGAGTCGCCCAACAAGCTCTCCGGCGGTCAGAAGCAGCGCATCGCGATCGCGGGCGCGCTGGCCATGCGGCCGCGCTGCATCGTGTTTGACGAATCCACCGCCATGCTGGATCCCTCCGGCCGCAAGGAAGTGGTGGCCACCATGCACCGCCTAAACCGCGAAGAGGGCATCACGGTCCTGCTGATCACCCACTACATGGACGAGGCCGTTGGCGCGGACCGCGTGATCGTTCTGGACGGCGGGCACATCGCCATGGACGGCACGCCCAAACAGGTCTTTGCCCGCACGGAAGAACTGTTAAACCTGGGCATGCAGCTGCCCAAGGTGACGCAGCTTGCCAACGCGCTCACCGCGGAGGGCCTGCCCCTGCCCGCACCCATCCTCACCGAGGAAGAACTGATAGAGGAATTATGCCGCTTACGCTCAAAAATATAAACTATGCCTACAACGCCGGGACCGCCCTGGAAAAGAAGGTCTTAAAGGACGTGAGCCTGACCTTCCGTGAGGGGGAGTTCACCGCGATCATCGGCCCCACGGGCTCCGGCAAATCCACGCTGATCCAGCATCTGGATCTGCTGCTTACCGCCACCTCCGGGGAACTCCTCTTTAACGGGGAGAACGTCTACGCGGAGGGCTACGACCGGAAGGCGCTGCGCAGCCGCGTGGGCCTGGTGTTCCAGTATCCGGAGTACCAGCTCTTTGAGCCGGAGATCTTCACGGACGTCTGCTTTGGACCCAAAAACCAGGGCCTGCCGGAGGCGGAGGTCCACGCGAACGCGCGCGAGGCCATGAAGCTGGTGGGCCTGGACGAGAGCTACGACACGCTGTCGCCGTTTGAGATCTCGGGCGGTCAGAAGCGGCGCGTGGCGATCGCCGGCGTGCTGGCCATGAAACCGGATTTCCTGGTGCTGGACGAGCCCGCCGCGGGCCTGGACCCCCAGGGCAAAAAAGAACTGCTGGACCTGATCCGCGGGCTCTGCACCCAGGCCGGCAAGGGCATCATTCTGGTGTCCCACAGCATGGACGACGTGGCGGAGTACGCGGACCGGATCATCGTATTAAAAGACGGCACCGTCCGCCTGGACGGCACCCCGCACGAGGTCTTCCGTCACAGGGAAGAACTGGTACAGATGGGCTTGTCGGTGCCCAAGGTGACGGAGGTGCTGTGCGGCTTAAAGACGCGCGGCTTTGACGTGGACACCGGTCTGATCGGCATTGCTGAGACCAAAGAAGAGATACTGAGGCTGTTTCGATAGATGTTACGCGATATCACACTTGGACAATACTATCCGGTCGGTTCGCCGATCCACCGCCTGGACCCGCGCGTAAAACTCATGGGCACGCTGGTCTATATCGTGGCGATCTTTCTGGCGGACGGCGTCTGGGGCTACGCGCTGGCGGTGCTGTTTCTGGCGGTCGTCATCGCGCTCTCCAAAGTGCCGGTGGGACATATCCTAAAGGGCTTAAAGGCGATCTTTATCATCGTGCTCTTTACGGTGGTCTTCAACCTGTTTTTAACGCCAGGCGAGGAACTCTTCCATATATGGAAGCTTTCCGTCACCAAAGAGGGCGTGCAGCGCGCGGTCTTTATGACCGTAAGGCTGGTCTGCCTGGTGATGGGCGCCTCGCTGATGACCTTTACCACCACGCCCACCGCGCTCACCGACGGCATCGAAAAGGGACTGGGCTTTTTAAAGGTCCTGAAAGTCCCGGTGCACGAGGTGGCCATGATGATGTCCATCGCGCTGCGGTTCATCCCCATCCTGATGGAAGAGACCGACAAGATCATGAAGGCGCAGAGCGCCCGCGGCGCGGACTTTGACACCGGCGGCCTGGTAAAAAAGGCCAAAGCCATGGTGCCGCTTCTGGTGCCGCTGTTCGTCTCCGCCTTTAGGCGGGCCACCGACCTGGCGCAGGCCATGGAGGCACGCTGCTATCACGGCGGCAAGGGCCGCACCAAACTGCACCCCTTAAAGTACACCGGCCGGGATCTTCTGGCCTACCTGGTGATCGCGGCGTACCTTGCCGGGATGATCCTGTTAAAGATCTTCCTGTAAAGCCATGAAGCGGATCATGCTCACCGTCGCCTACGACGGGACCAACTACTGCGGCTGGCAGATACAGCCCACCGGCCTGACGGTGGAGGAAGTGCTGAATCACCACCTTTCCCGGCTGCTAAAAGAAGACGTGCACGTGCTGGGCGTCTCGCGTACGGACGCGGGTGTGCATGCGCACGCGAATCTGTGCGTGTTTGACACGGAGACCCGCATCCCGCCGGAAAAGATCTGCCTGGCGGTGAACCAGAGCCTGCCGGAGGATATCGTGGTGCAGGCCTCGCGCGAGGTGCCCGGCTGGTTCCATCCGCGCAAGTGGGACAGCATCAAGACCTATGAGTACGTGATCCACAACGCCAGGATCCCGGATCCGCTCACCCGCCGCTATTCCTACTTTTATTTTATGCCGCTGGACGCGGAAAAGATGCGCCGCGGCGCGGCGTACCTGGTGGGCGAGCACGATTTCAAGAGCTTCTGCTCCGCGCACAGCGACAAGGACTACACCGTGCGCACGGTCACGGAGCTTTCCGTGACGCGGGACGGGGACCGGATCGTCCTGCGCATCAGCGCCACCGGCTTCCTCTACAACATGGTGCGCATCATCGTGGGGACCCTGCTGCGCGTGGGGACCGGCTTCTGGACGCCGGAGCACGTGCAGGAGATACTGGAGGCAAAGGACCGCCGCCTGGCGGGCCCCAAGGCGCCGGCGGAGGGGCTTGCGCTGATGGAGATCAGGCTGCTGCATCCCGAGGATATATGGAACAATCCGGAGCACGATCCCAGACCGGGACGCGGCCTGCCGGCACAACTGCCGGAACGTTTGGAAAAAGACGGCGCCGCCTTACAAAATGAGTGAAAAACCCGTCATTTTTTCGTAAAAATCAATTGACAATAATTTGAGGACTGCTATATAATCTATATCTGCGGCGCGAGGCCGCGTATTAGCCAATGCCCCGGAAGATACGCGAAATCACAGCGGCAACCGAATAGATAAAATATTTGAGGAGGCTCAAACCATGAAAAGCTTTATGGCCAGCCCGTCCAACATCGAGAGAAAGTGGTATGTAGTGGACGCTGAAGGACAGACCCTTGGACGCCTTTCCTCCGAGATCGCTAAGGTCTTAAGAGGCAAGAACAAGCCCACTTTTACCCCTCACGTGGATACGGGAGATTATGTCATCGTGGTCAACGCGGCTAAGGTCGCGGTCACCGGCAAGAAGCTGGACCAGAAAATATACTATCATCACTCCGATTATGTAGGCGGCCTGAAGGAGACCACTCTCCGCGAGCTGCTGGCAAAGAAGCCGGAGAAGGTCGTGGAATTCGCAGTCAAGGGAATGCTTCCCAAGGG
>CACZPX010000199.1 GCA_902783095.1 uncultured Lachnospiraceae bacterium | reverse complement strand
GCAAACAGGTCGCGGATCAGGTCGAACACGCCGGTGTAGGTGGCCGGGTTGGACCGCGGCGTGCGGCCGATGGGCGACTGGTCGATGTTGATCACCTTATCCAGCTGTTCCAGCCCCAGAACGTCCTTATGTTTTCCCGCCACGGTGCGCGCGCGGTTCAGCTTTCTGGCCGCCACCTTGTAGAGGATCTCGTTGATCAGCGAGCTCTTGCCGCTGCCGGACACACCGGTCACGCAGGTGAAGACGCCTAACGGCACGTCCACGTCCACGTTCTTTAAATTGTTCTCCGCCGCGCCGAGGATCCGCAGCCATCCGGTGGGCGTCCTGCGCGTCTCGGGCACGGGGATGCGCCTGCGCCCCGACAGATAGTCGCCCGTCAGGGAACCCGGCGTGGCCATGATCTGCTCGGCGGTGCCGGTCGCGACCACGGTGCCGCCGTTCTCGCCGGCGCCGGGGCCGATGTCCACGATGTAATCCGCCTCGCGCATGGTCTCCTCGTCGTGCTCCACCACGATCACGGAATTGCCCAGGTCGCGCAGGTGCTTTAAGGTGGCGATCAGCTTGCCGTTGTCGCGCTGGTGCAGGCCGATGCTCGGCTCGTCCAGGATATAGGCCACGCCCACCAGGCCGCTGCCCACCTGCGTGGCCAGGCGGATGCGCTGCATCTCGCCGCCGGACAGGGTGCTCGCGCTGCGGGACAGGGACAGATAGTCCAGGCCCACTTCCTTTAAAAAGCCCAGGCGCGCGTACACTTCCTTTAAGATGGGATGGCTGATGGTCTCCTGCATCTCCGAGAAATGCCGTTCCTCTTCTCTTAAGTATTCCATGCTGTCCGTGATGGACAGGTCCGTCAGTTCAAAGATGTTCTTTTTGCCCACGGTCACCGCCAGCGAGGACTTTTTCAAGCGCTGGCCGCCGCAGGCGGAGCAGGGCGTCACGCGCATGAAGGTCTCGTACTCGTCCTTTACGGCGTCCTGGCCGGTCTCCCGGTAGCGGCGCCACAGGTTCTTTAACAGGCCCTCAAAGGCGATGTTGTAGGTCACGTCCGCGCCGTCCTCGTTGGTGTATTCCACCGGGAAGCGCTGGCCGCCCGTGCCGTTTTCGATCACGTCGCGGGCCTTTTTGGACAGGTCCTTCCAGGGCGTATCCAGCGAAAAACCGTACTTTTTGGCCAGCCCCTTAAAGATGGCGTTGGTATAGGAACCGTCCTTGCCCACCGAGCCCCAGCCGTTGGGGGTGATGGCACCCTGGTTGATGCTCTTTTCCGGATCGTCGATCACCAGGTCCATGTCGAATTCCATCTTAAAGCCCAGGCCGAAGCACTCCGGGCAGGCCCCGAAGGGATTGTTGAAGGAAAAGCTGCGCGGCTCCACCTCGTCGATGGATACGCCGCAGTCCGGGCAGGAAAAACTCTGCGAAAAGTTGAGCGGCTCGCCCTCCTCGCCCAGGTCCACGGTGGCCAGGCCGCCGGACAGCGCCAGCGCCGTCTCCAGCGAGTCGGTGAGGCGGTTTTCAATGCCCTCGCGCACCACCAGGCGGTCGATGATGATCTCTATGTTGTGCTTGATGTTCTTGTCCAGACGGATCTCCTCCGCCAGTTCGTACTCGCTGCCGTCCACGCGGGCGCGCACGTAGCCGCTGCGCCGCGCCTGGTCCAGGACCTTGGCGTGCTCGCCCTTGCGGCCGCGCACCACGGGCGACAGGATGCGGATGCGGGTGCGTTCCGGCAGCGCCAGCACGCGGTCCACCATCTGGTCCACGCTCTGGCGGCGGATCTCCCGGCCGCACTGCGGGCAGTGCGGAACGCCCACGCGCGCGTACAGCAGGCGCAGGTAGTCGTAGATCTCCGTGACCGTGCCCACGGTGGAACGCGGGTTGCGGTTGGTGCCCTTCTGGTCGATGGAGATGGCCGGGGAGAGTCCCTCTATGCTCTCCACGTCCGGCTTTTCCATCTGCCCCAGAAACTGGCGCGCGTAGGAGGACAGCGACTCCATGTACCGGCGCTGTCCCTCGGCGTAGATGGTATCAAAGGCCAGCGAGCTCTTGCCGCTGCCGGAGATACCGGTCAAAACCACCAGTTCGTTGCGGGGGATATCTATGGAAAGGTTTTTTAAATTGTGCTCGTTGGCACCGCGGATCTTGATGTACTGTGTCTCTGCCATGGGATTCGTTCGGGTTCTTTCTGTCTCGTTTCGTATATGGGCGGCTGTCTTCCTGTCTGTACCGTCCCGAAGGCACCGCGCGGACATTGCACCGGTCTGTGCCGTCCTGTCTGCACGACGTTATTCTTGCGTTTTTTTCTTCGCTTCTATATTATGTTATAGACAGGACGGTCTTCGGACAGACCTGTCCAGACTTCTTTTATAGATGAGATCCGGAGTAAAGTCAAGAAAGGGGTGTGCAGTATGGCCGCCGGTACGAAGGAACCTATTGTATCAAAGCCGCAGGCTTCGGGATCGGACCGCCGAAGGCAGTTGATCCGCATCCTGAAAGCTGCCGGGATCCTGGCAGCCTGCAGCGCCTGGTTATATCTGGTCATCCAAAGCTGGAATGTTACCGGTTTTACGCTCCCTGCCGACACCTGGGCGGAGCTTCTTCCCAAAAAATTCGACTGCACTGCCGCCAGGCTTTATCTGAGCCAGGCAGGCTTTGTCTTTCTTGCCTTCTATCTCACGGTCCTGGTCCCGGACCTGCTCCGGCGCTTCTTCCCGGGCAACAAGCGGCTGAAAAGGATCTGCTCTGCGGCCAGCGTCCCGCTGCTGCTCTTC
>CACZPX010000198.1 GCA_902783095.1 uncultured Lachnospiraceae bacterium | reverse complement strand
TGCGGCGCCGTGCCCGCGGACCTGGACGGGATCATCGACCAGCTGCACGTGACGGAGGGCGTGACCGTATCGGTGCTCTTGTACGAGCTGAAGCCCGGGTGCTTTAAAGCCAGCCTGCGGGCGCACGGAAGCGCGGACGTGGCGGCGGTCGCGTCGTCCTTCGGCGGCGGCGGACACATAAAGGCGGCCGGCTTTGAGGCGGCGCTGCCGGCGGAAGAGATCCTGGAAAAGATTCTGAAACTGCTGGAAGGACAGGCATAATTGGACGGCGTACTGATCATCGACAAGGAAAAGGGCTACACGTCCAGCGACGTGGTGGCAAAGCTGCGCGGGATCCTGCACCAGAAGAAGATCGGCCACGCGGGCACGCTCGATCCGGACGCGACCGGCGTGCTGGTGGTGCTTTTGGGGAAGGCGACCAAACTTTCCACGTTTTTGATGGACGGAAAAAAGACCTACCGGGCCGTGCTGCGGCTTGGCGTGGTGACGGATACGCAGGATATGAGCGGAACGGTGCTGAGCGAAGCGGCGCCGGAGACGGACGAAGCACGGATCCTGGACGCGGTCTGCTCCTTTGAAGGGACTTACGACCAGCTGCCGCCCATGTACTCCGCGGTCAAGGTAAACGGCAGAAAGCTGTACCAGTATGCCCGCGGCGGAAAGGAAGTGGAGCGCGCGGCGCGGCCGGTCACCATCGACCGCATCGACGTAGAAGCGGTGGACCCGCCGTTCGTGACCTTTACCGCGGACTGCTCCAAGGGGACCTATATCCGCACGCTCTGCCACGACATCGGAGAAAAGCTCGGCTGCGGCGCCGCCATGGCCGAACTCTGCCGCGTAAAGAGCGGACGCTTCACGCTGGCGGACGCCGTGACCATAGACGGGGTGCGGCCGCTTTTGGAGGCGGGAGCGCTGGAAGAGAAGCTGTTTGGACTGGAGGCGATCTTGGGGGACCTGCCGTCCTTTACCTGCGAAGAGGCGCATGAAAAGGCGCTCTTAAACGGCAACCGCCTGGAGACAGGCTGGGGAGCGGGCACGCCCGCCGCTGACGGCCTGACCGCGGTGCGGGACGCACACGGCGTCATCCGGGCCCTGTACCGACTCAATGCGGAGGATGAGATGCTGCATCCGGAAGTGATGCTGCTGTAAGATATGCGGATCATCAGTGAGATCAACGTACAACTGACCGAGCCGACCGTGATCACGATCGGCAAATTCGACGGCTTTCATCTGGGCCACGCGGAACTGATCCGGGTGGCCAAAGAGCATCTGCGGCCGGGAGAAAAGCTCCTGGTCTTTACGTTTCTGCTGCCGGAAGCGCGCAGGAACGCACAGATGAGCCTGCTTACGCGCGACGAGAAGATCGCGCAGGCGAAACGGCTTGGCGCGGACATCTACCTGGAGTGTCCGTTTACGGAAGAGGTGCGCCGCATGGAGGCGATGACCTTTTTGCGGGAGGTGCTGCTCTCGCGCCTGAACATGAGCCACATCGTGGCGGGGACGGACTGCAGCTTCGGCCATATGGGGGCCGGAAACGCCGACCTGTTAAAGGAACATGCCGACGGGCTTGGCTACGGGGTCTCCGTGGTGGACAAGGTCCGCTTTGAAGGGGAGGCCATCAGCAGCACCCGCATCCGCGCGGCCATAGAGGCCGGGCAGCTGCGGCAGGCGGACGCCATGCTGGGCTTTGCCTATCCGCTGTCCGGCACGGTGCTGCACGGACACCGAAACGGCCACAGGATCGGGTTTCCCACCGTTAACCTGGCCATCCCGGCGGGCAAGATCGTCCCGCGCTACGGCGTGTACGTCTCCCGCGTGACCATAGACGGACGGTGCTGGTACGGCATGAGCAACGTGGGGAAAAAGCCCACGGTGTCCGGCCACGAACAGCCGAACATCGAGACGCACCTGTTTGACGCGGACGACGATTTTTACGGAAGAGAGGCGACCGTGGAGCTGCTGGACTTTCTGCGGCCGGAGCGGGCGTTTTCGTCGCTTGCGGTCCTGGGCGAGCAGCTTGCGGCGGACCGCGCCGAAGCTCTTGACAGGATCGGCCGCGGTTGTTACAATGTAACAAGTTTGTAACAATTAGGAGCCGCTATGACACGCAAACCGTTTAAGATATTCCTGGCCGTTCTGATGAGCGGCGTTTTCCTGACACAGACCGTTTTTGCGGAGACGGAGACCGCGACGGAGAATCCCTCCATTGAGATCCCGGTCCCGCAAAGCACCGATCCGCCGCTGATCGACGACAACGGCGATACCGTAACCACCGAGGCCCCGGAGACGCAGCCGGCGCCCGAAAAACCCGCCCGCGATCCCGCCCTGGTAAAAGAGGACGGTCTGGTCTTCGCGGGGGTGGCTTCCCTGTTTTACAACAACACGCTGCTTTCGGAGATCTCGCCGTATCTGACGGATGCGGAGAAGGACTGGGAGCTGCGCGCCACGGCCGTCGCTTCCTATGAAAACTTCGGTATCTCCCAGGTGGATTCGTACCTGAACGTGCGCGACAAGGCCAGCACGGACGGCAACGTGATCGGCAAGATGACCAATCACAACGCCTGCGAGATCCTGGAAAAGTCCGACGACGGCAAGTGGCTGAAGATCAAGTCCGGCGAGGTGACCGGCTACGTTTCGTCCGACTATATCCTCACCGGCTACGAGGCCAAGGACCTTGGCAAGGCGGAGGCCTTTGAGCAGGTGGTGATCAACACCGCCACGCTGAACGTGCGTTCGGACGCGACGGAGGACGCCTCCATCTGGACGCAGGTGAGCGGCAACGAACGCTACGACTTTGTGAAGAACGTGGGAGACTGGATCGAGATCGAGCTCGACTCCTCCACGGGCTACGTGGCGAAGGACTACGTTTCCGTGGCCTTCGGGCTGAACACCGCGGTCAAGTACACGCCGCCCAAGGAAGAGATCGAGAACACCCTGCGCGACCGCATCGTAAGCTACGCCATGCAGTATCTGGGCGGACGCTACGTGTGGGGCGGCACCAGCCTGACCAAGGGCGTGGACTGCTCCGGCTTTACCATGAAGGTCTACCAGCACTTTGGCATCTACATGTCCCACTACTCGGGCTCCCAGGCCTACGAGGGGACCAAGATCTCCCGTTCGCAGCTTAAGAAAGGCGATCTGGTGTTCTACGCGAAGAACGGCACCATCAACCACGTGGCCATCTACATCGGCGACGGCATGGTGATCCACGCGCGCAGCACGCGCCGCGGCATCTGCATCACCGACATGTACTACCGCACCCCGGTCCGCTACGTGAGGTTTATTAGTGAATAAAACGACTTGCCAATCCGGCTAGGCTGTGCTATTATCTGTTAGGTATTTCGCCCTGACTTAGGCTACGGAGTCTCCGACCTGGTCCCGGTCAGGGTAAGCAGACAACAGGAGGAACCAAAATGATCACAAAAGAGAAGAAGGCCGCCATCATTGCCGAGTACGGCCGCACACCCAACGACACGGGTTCGCCCGAAGTTCAGATCGCAATCCTGACCGAGCGCATCAGAGAGCTCACCGAGCACCTGCAGACCAACAAGAAGGATCATCATTCCAGACGCGGTCTGTTAAAGATGGTCGGCCAGCGCCGCGGCATGCTGGACTACCTCAAGGCGAAGGACATCGAAGGCTATCGTAAGCTGATCGAGCGCCTGGGCATCCGTAAGTAACCGCAGTTTGGATAGGGTGGAGCGATCCACCCTATCGAAATGTTCCAAACCGGCGCACGCCGGACCAAGGGGAGGCAGTTCGAGACTACTGAAAAGCGCATCCGCGCGGTGGGTTTTTCAGTCGTTTCGAATCCTCCCCGAAATCAAGTAACGGAGGAAAAGAATGTACAAGACGTTTGAAATGGAACTGGCCGGACGCAAGCTGTCCGTCGATATCGGCAGAGTCGGCGCGCAGGCCAACGGCGCAGCGTTCATGCACTACGGCGAGACCATCGTGCTCTCTACCGTAGCCGCATCCGAAAAGCCCAGGGACGGGATCGATTTCTTCCCGCTCTCCGTGGACTATGAAGAGAAGATGTATTCCGTGGGCAAGATCCCCGGCGGTTTCAACAAGAGAGAGGGCAAGGCGACCGAGCACGCCGTCCTGACCTCCCGCGTGATCGACCGCCCCATGCGCCCGCTGTTCCCGAAGGACTACCGCAACGACGTGACCATCACCAACACCGTCATGAGCGTGGATCCGGACTGCAATCCGGACCTGCTGGCCATGATCGGTTCTTCCATCGCAGTGTCCATCTCCGACATCCCGTTTGACGGCCCGATCGCCGCGACGATGGTCGGCCTGATCGACGGCGAACTCGTTTTCAACCCCACGCAGGAGCAGAAGAGCGTTTCCGACCTGGCCCTGACCGTGGCCTCCACCGAGCACAAGATCATCATGATCGAAGCCGGCGCCAACGAGGTCCCCGAGGATAAGATGCTGGAAGCCATCTTTGCGGCGCACGAGCTGAACGTGAAGGTCATCGACTGGATCAAGGGCATCGTGGCCGAGTGCGGCAAGCCCAAGCACGCCTACACCAGCGTGGTCGTTCCGGACGATCTGTGGAACGACATGGTCGCCTTCATCACCCCCGAGGCGATGGAAGAGGCCGTATTTACCGAAGA
>CACZPX010000197.1 GCA_902783095.1 uncultured Lachnospiraceae bacterium | reverse complement strand
GCTGATCGTCATCCCGAACGATAAGCTGCTGGAGATCGTAGACCGCCGCACCACCATGCCGGAAGCCTTAAAGAAGGCGGACGAGGTCCTGGTGCAGGCCGTTCAGGGCATCACCGACCTGATCAACGTCCCGTCCCTCATCAACCTGGACTTTGCGGACGTGCAGACCGTCATGACCAACAAGGGCATCGCCCACATCGGTATCGGCCGTGCAAAGGGCGACGACAAGGCGATCGAGGCCGTCAAGCAGGCGGTCACCAGCCCGCTGCTGGAGACCACCATCAACGGCGCGTCCCACGTCATCATCAACGTGGCCGGCGATATCGGCCTGATGGAGGCCAACGAGGCCGCTACCTACGTACAGGAGCTGGCCGGCGAGAACGCCAACATCATCTTCGGTGCCATGTACGACGAGAGCGTGCAGGACGAGGCGACCATCACGGTCATCGCGACCGGCCTGGAACAGCCGGAGGCCGATGCGGACGTTTCCCCCCGCATCAAGCCCAACGCGCAGCCTGCGGTCAACGCGTACGGCCGCGGGATGACTGGCGGACGCATCAACAGCCCGATGGCAGGCAATACCGCGGCGACGCCGCGCCCGGAGACGAACACCACGCCCGTCAACAGACCGGTCATGCCGGAAGCCACCGTGCAGGAGCGCACCATCAACATCCCGGACTTCTTAAAGCGCTGACGGGATATCAACGGCAAAAGACAGAGGGAACAACCGCGTGTTGTTCCCTTTTGGTTTAAAAGGGGACGTGCATGGACAAGGAAGCTTTTTATCTGCAGTGTCTGGAGGTCTTTCATGAGACGGCCGCCCTGCGCGGCTGCGCGCGCCACGGCATGGTGATCGCGCCGGACCTGCAGCCCTTTGGGGAGCGCGCGGTGACGGCCTACTACGGCAATCCGCTGCTCGCGGCGGAACTGGCCGCGGACCCCACCCAGTACTATTACACGGTGAACTTTTTCTGCCTGCAGTGCGGCATCCTGTTTGCCGACCTGTTCCGCACCGCGCCGCTGTCGCTCACGGACGGCTACGTGGGGACCGTGACCGCCATGGATCCCTGGCCGCTGGCAAAACGCCCGGTAAAAGAGCGCCTGGGCATGGACCTGGATCAGCTAAACCGCCTGGCCGCGGCGGTGTTCAACAGCTGGATCGACCTGGTCGCGCCGCACGAAGGCGCACAGGACGCGGCGGACTACATCTACTACGCAACGCTCGCCATGTACCAGCTGGGCATCAGCATGACGGCGGGCAAGGAAAAGGCAGGCTGAGTGCTGCGCAGTGTACATAAGAGCATTACGCCGGCAAAACGCCGGCTGATAAAAGGAGGGTAATATGGGAGATTTTATCGGACCGGCCCTGATCGGACTGGTGATCGTCGCGGTCGTGGCACTGATCGCGCGCAACATCCGTGTGGTGCCGCAGGCCACCTGCGACGTGCTGGAGCGCCTGGGCAAGTTTTCCGGCGTCAAACACGCCGGCCTGTACTTAAAAGTGCCGATCATCGAGCGCATGGTGGCGCGCGTGTCCTTAAAGGAGCAGGTTTACGACTTTCCGCCGCAGGCCGTCATCACCAAGGATAACGTGACCATGCAGATCGACTCGGTCGTCTACGCCAAGGTCTTCGATCCCAAGCTCTACATCTACGGCATCGAAAATCCCATCACGGGTCTGCAGAACCTGGCCGCGACCACGCTGCGCAGCATCATCGGCGAGATGGAGCTGGACCAGACGCTCACCTCGCGCGAGTCCATCAACGCCAAGATGGAGGCGGTGCTGGACGAGGCGACCGACGCCTGGGGCATCAAAGTGACCCGCGTGGAGATCAAGAACATCAATCCGCCCGCGGAGATCGAGGCCGTCATGACCAAGCAGATGCGCGCCGAGCGTGAACGCCGCCAGACCGTGCTGGAGGCCCAGGCCCATCAGGAGGCCGTCGTGGCGCGCGCCAAGGGCGACAAGGAGGCCAAGGTGATGGCCGCGGAGGCGGAGAAAGAAGCGCAGATCGCGCTGGCAGAGGGCCGCGCCAAGTCCATCCTGCTGGTGTACGAGGCGGAGGCGGAGGGCCTGCGCAAGCTGTCCCAGACGCAGATCTCCGACAGCGTGCTGAACCTGCGCCGCATCGAGGCCATGAAGGATATCGCGGACGGCCAGGCGACCAAGATCTTTATCCCCACGGACGTGGCGGACGCGCTGGTGTCCAGGGGCGTGACCGGAGAGGCGCTGGATCTGAAGAATACCATGGCTCCCGCGGGCGTCGCAAAGGAGAAGCCGCAGGCCGCGGAAGATCCCTGCGTAAACGAGAACACGTCCGCAGGAGGACGGATGGCGGCGCACTTTACGCAGGCGCTCAGCCAGAACATGACCGACCGGCGCTGACCGCGCGCCGGCAAAAAGCGGCCGCAAAGCCCCCGCGCACGCCGTGAGGACCGGGCCGGAAACAAGCAAAAAATAGTTGGAAAAAGTGGTTGACACCGCTGGCGATTTGGTGTATTATCTTGCTTGCGTTCGAGAGAACGGTACGCGCGAGTGGCTCAGCGGTGGAGCACCACCTTGCCAAGGTGGGGGTCGCGGGTTCGATTCCCGTCTCGCGCTCGCAACGAAAACGGCACCCAAAGCGGTGCCGTTTTTCT
>CACZPX010000196.1 GCA_902783095.1 uncultured Lachnospiraceae bacterium | reverse complement strand
TGGTGATCAAAAACGCGACGGATGAGGAGATCCACAGCCTTTATGCACTGGCGGAGGCCTCTGAAGAGAGCACGACCAATATGATGTTTCACATGGGGATCGCGAAGATCTCCGGAAACCGATATCTGCCGGATGCGCTGGGCGGGTTTTTAAGCAAGATCTATGTTGCGATGCGCAAAGACAAGGTCGATGCGGACCGTCACTGCGCGCTGGTGGACGCGCTGGCGTCGAGAGATCTGGACGCGGCCATCGAGTGTCTGAATAAAGATATTTATTTTCTATGAAAAGCAGGCGGTCTTGCGCGGCAGGTGGGACCGCCGCTTTTATTGTTGAGGAAAAAACCTAAAAAGATAAATTGACATCTGGCAACTTCAATAATAGCATTACTGATGTGTTTAGTTAAAATGCCACTTGTTTTTTCACAGGAGGAGGATGATGGATACAAAAGGAAGACTGCATTCCATGCAGGAGATCATCGACCGGGCGGCAGCCATGCCGGAGCGCTGCGCGGCAGTCGCCGCGGCGCATGACCGGGACGTGCTGAAGGCGGTCATCGAAGCGAAGAAACTGGGCGTGGCGGAGGCCGTTCTGGTGGGCCACGCGGACGAGATCGAAGCGATCTTAAAGGAACTCGGCGCAGACCCGGCAGAGTTTGCCATCGTGCCGGCGGAAGACGGCCCCGATTGTGCGGCGAAGGCGGTGCAGGCGGTGCGCGAGGGCAGGGCCAACTGCATCTTAAAGGGCCTGCTGCAGACCGGCGACCTGATGCGCGCGGTCTTAAACCGGGAGACCAGCATCCGCGGAGAAGGGCTGCTTTCCCACCTGATGTTTTACGAGGTCCCCGGCTATCCCAAGCTTCTGGTGAACACGGACGGCGGCTTAACGCCCGCCCCGACGCTGGAACAGAAGGAGGGGATCCTGGAGAACGCGGCAAAGGCGCTGAAGGCGCTGGGCTATGACCGGATCTTTGCCTCCTGCGTGTGCGGCGCGGAGGCCGTAAACCCCAAGATCCCCGCCACAACGGACGCGGAGTATCTGGCCGCGCTTCCCAAGTGGAAGGAACAGTACAATATGGACGTGATCGGGCCGGTGGGTCTGGATCTGGCCGTAAGCAAAGAGGCCTGCGCGCACAAGCATTTTACCGCGCCCGGCGCGGGCGAGGCGGACGTGCTGCTGGTGCCGGCCTACGAGGTGGGCAACGCGCTGGGCAAGGCGCTGACGCTGTTTGCCGGCGCGAAGAACGCGGGCATCGTGGTCGGCGCGAAGGTGCCGGTGCTGCTGGTGTCACGTTCCGATACGGCGCAGGCCAAGCTTGCGTCCATCGCGCTGGGCTGCCTGCTGGGATAAGCAGGCGGAATAACAATCCGCTCAGTTCTTTTCCCGCACTGGGCAGGGACAGACCCGCAAAAGGAAGCCGGCTGCTGTGCATGACGAAAGCCCTTGGCGAAGCAACGGCCGGATAGAGGCTTCCGAGGGTTGTCTGAGCGAAGCGAGTTCCCGCAGGAAGCCTCGCGTTTATCCGGACGGAAGCTGAGCCTACGTCGCTTTCGTCCGCACAGCGAAGGCCCTTATGCGGGGACGGATCCAAAACAGTTCTATAACAGACGCGGGCAACAAGAGTAATACCATGAAAGTTTTAGTCATCAATCCCGGGTCGACATCGACCAAGATCGCGGTCTACGAAGACCGGACCGCCCTGTTCTCTGAAAACATCATCCATCCGGGCGACGAGCTTGCGGCCTGCGGGCCGGAGCTCACGGATCAGCTGCCCCTGCGGGAACGCGTGGTGCGGGAGGCGCTTGCAAAACACGGGATCGCGCCGGAAAGATTAAGCGGCGTGGTTGGCCGCGGCGGCATGATCCCGGAGCTTTATACCGGCGCTTATTACGTCAACGACGAAATGAAGGACGCCCTGCTGCACGACCCCAAGGTCACGGCGCACGCGTCCAACCTGGGCGCCTTTCTGGCGGAGGCTGTGGCGGCGCCGCTGGGGATCCCGGCCATCATCTACGACGCGGTGGCCTCCGACGACATGCCGGAGCTTGCCAAGATCACCGGCTTTGCCGAGGTGCGGCGCACCAGCTTCTGCCACGTGTTAAACACCAAGGCGGTGGCGCGCAAGTACGCGGCGCAGATCGGGAAAAAGTATGAAGACCTTTCCCTGATCATCGCGCACATGGGCGGCGGCATCTCGCTCTCCGCGCACCGCGGCGGTAAGATCATCGACTCCGTGAGCGACGACGGCGGGCCGTTTTCGCCGGAGCGTGCGGGCATGACCAACATCTTTTACATTCTGGACCTGTGCTATTCCGGGCGCTATACCAAGCAGGAGCTGGTCAGAAAGATCCGCGGAAACGGCGGCTTAAAGGCCCTTTTGGGGACCTCCGACTGCCGCGAGGTGGAGCGGCGGATCGCCGCGGGCGACGACTGGGCGGCGCTGGTCTACGACGCGCTGGCCTACCAGATCGCCAAGGGCGTGGGGATCCTGATCCCGGTGGTGGACTGCGCGCCGGACGCCATCATCCTGACGGGCGGCGTGGCGCATTCGGACCTGCTCACCGGAAAGGTGGCGCACTATCTGGAGCGCCTGGCGCCGGTGGTGGTCTTTGCCGGCGAGTACGAGATGGAGGCGCTGGCCTTCGGCCTGCAGCGCGTGCTGCGCGGCGAGGAGACCGCCAGGTATTATCGGCCGGGAGAGCGTGCGGCGGCGCGGGCCTGCGGCTGAGACACCGGGCGGACGCCGGAATCCGTGCAGAGACCCGGAAAACGGGATATGATAGAGAAAAAGCTGCCGTACAAAACGCAGTAAACGCAACAGTTTAAAACGAATAGAGCAACAGAAGGAGAATCATCATGAAGCATCTTTTGACTGGCAATGAGGCTGCCGCCAGGGGCGCTTATGAGGCAGGAATGATGGTGGGCGCGGCCTATCCGGGCACGCCCAGCACCGAGATCTTTGAAAACCTGCCCCAATACGGCGACAGTCTGTACTGTGAGTGGGCGCCCAACGAGAAGGTGGCCACCGAGGTGGCCTACGGCGCGGCGCTGGCCGGCGTGCGCGCGATGTGCGCGATGAAGCACGTGGGCGTGAACGTGGCGGCCGACCCCATCTTTACGGCCTCCTACAACGGCGTGAACGGTGGGTTCGTGATCGTGTCCGCGGACGACCCCAGCTGCCACTCCTCGCAGAACGAGCAGGACAACCGCCACTACGCCAAGGCGGCCAAGCTGATCATGATCGAGCCGTCCGACAGCCAGGAGTGCAAGGACTTTATGAAGGAAGCCTTTGACATTTCCGAGCGGTTCAACCTGCCGGTGATGTTCCGCGTCACCACGCGCGTGTGCCACAGCAAGAGCCTGGTGGAATTTTCTGAGCGCACGGAGGTCCCCTATAAGGAATACAAGCGCACCATCCAGAACGTCGCTTCTCCGGCGCAGGCCTTAAAGAACCATCCGCGCCTGGAGCAGGAGTTAAAGGATGTGGAAGCCTGGGGCAACACCTGCGGTCTCAACAAGGTGGAGTTAAACGGCACAAAGATCGGCGTGATCACGGCCTCCGTGGCCTATCAGTACGCCAAAGAGGCCTTCCCGGAGGATACGTCCTTCTTAAAGCTGGGCCTTACCAATCCGCTGCCGATGGACCTGATCCGCGACTTTGCCGCAAAGGTGGAGACGCTGTACGTGGTGGAGGAGCTGGATCCCTTTATGGAGGAGCAGATTAAGGCCGCGGGCATTCCCTGCATCGGCAAGGAAAAGATCTCCAACATGTTTGAACTGAACCCCGAAAAGCTGCGCGCCATGGTCTTCGGCGTGGAGCCGGACGTGAAGAACCTGCCCGTGAAGGCCGTTCCGCGTCCCCCTGCCCTGTGCCCCGGCTGCCCGCACCGCGGCTTCTTCCACGTGATGGGCAAGGACAAGAACTTTGTGATCGCCGGCGACATCGGCTGCTACACGCTGGGCAGCAGCAAACCGCTGGCCGCCATGGACTCCGTGGTGTGCATGGGCGGCGGCTTCTCGCTGGCCATGGGCATGAGCAAGGCCTTTGAACTGACCGGCCGCACCGAAAAGAAGGTGTTCGGCGTACTGGGCGATTCCACCTTTTTCCACAGCGGTATGACCGGCGCGCTGGACATCATCTACAACATGGGCAACGTGATCCCGGTGGTGCTGGACAATTCCATCACCGGCATGACGGGCCAGCAGGACAACCCCGGCAGCGGCGAGACCCTGATGGGCAAGCCCGCCCCGGCCGTGCGCCCCGAAAACGTGCTGAGATCCTTCGGCTTTGAGAACGTGATCATCGTGGATCCGCAGGATCTGAAGGCCATGAAGAAGGCCGTGGACGACGCGCTGGCGAGCGAGGTGCCGGCGGCTATCATCACCAGACGCCCGTGCCTGCTCTTAAAGAAGGTGAAGCACGACATCGGTCTGTGCGAAGTGGATCCGGACAAGTGCCGCAGCTGCAAGATGTGCTTAAAGGTGGGCTGCCCGGCCGTGTTCTTTAAGGACGGCAAGGCGACCATCGACAAAACGCTGTGCGTGGGCTGCACCGTTTGCGCGCAGGTCTGCCCGTTCGGCGCGATCGAAAGGACGAGGTGAGTGATATGAGCAAAGTGACGAGCATTCTTTTGGTAGGCGTAGGCGGCCAGGGCGCCATTTTGGTGAGCAAGGTGCTGACCCAGGGCCTGATCGAGGCCGGTTACGACGTTAAGATGAGCGAGGTGCACGGCATGTCCCAGCGCGGCGGCAGCGTGTCCACGCAGGTGCGCTTCGGCGAGAAGGTGTATTCGCCCATCATCGGGCGCGGCGAAGCCGATATCATGGTGGCCTTTGAAAAGATGGAGGCCGTGCGCTACGCGGAGTTCTTAAAGCCCGATGCGACCGTGATCGTCAACGACTACGAGATCGTCCCGATGAGCGTGGCCACCGGCGAGCTGGCATATCCGCAGGGGCTCACGGAGGAACTGAAGGAGAACTACAACACGCTGGCCATCAACGCCGGTCAGATCGCCATCGAGCAGGGCAACGCCCGCAGCATGAACATCGTTCTGTTCGGCGCTATGGTCAAGGCCCTGAAGATGGACGACATCGACTGGGAAGGCGTGCTGCGCAAGGTCTTAAAGCCGTCCATTCTGGAGGTCAACTTAAAGGCGTTCCGCGCCGGCTACGAGGCGGAATAAGAAAAGCAAAAACGGGACCTGCACTTAAAAGTGCGGGTCCTGTTGTGTAACGGGGACGGTTCTCCCCGCACACTTGCGGGGGCGGACAGCGCCATAGTATAATGATCCGGGCGCCGGCCGTCCGCAGCGGAAGCGGCGGTACTGCGCCGGAAGGAGGACATATGAGCATCCTTGTAACACTGACCCCGGCGGAGTCGAAGCGCCTGATCGGCAAGGCGCTCTGCGAGCATCCTCTTATCAGGAAAGCGATGGAAAACGGCCGGATCCTGGTCTCCAACGGGACGACCACGGGTTATTTTGTGGAAGAACTGCTGCAGGAAAAGACAGACATCGCCCGTTTTGCCTGCGGCGTGGTCACGGACGGCGTCCAGTGCATTTCCCCGGAGGACCGGCTGC
>CACZPX010000195.1 GCA_902783095.1 uncultured Lachnospiraceae bacterium | reverse complement strand
GCAGCACCGCAAATATCCAGATCGGGATAGTCGGATTCGTGGTCAAAACAGGAAAAAAGATCGTGCATGGATGAATTGCCTCCGTGTGTTCGATAGGACCATCTAACAACGGATCTTACAGATTGTCAAGCGGGTAAGCCGCACGGGGCGGGCGGAAAGAGGCAGAGGTTGACCGGGGCCGCGCGCCGTGGTACTTTAGACAAGAGCGGGGCGGGCAAAAGCCGCGCCGCAGCGGAAGGAGAGACCATGGCCGGACCGAGCTGGTTTGACGGACGAGTGGAAAAGAAGGAGGACCCTGCGGAGCACAGCGCCTGGGAAGAGGTGGACGGTTCCGCCGCGGCCGGAAAGGACGGCGGCGACCTGATCGAGCGGATGGACCGGTTCCGCCGGCTCAGCTACAAGGTGCGCTATTATATCCTGTTTGCGCTGATCCTGATCATGATCGGCTTTATCGTGGTGCCGCAGTTCATGGACAGCGACGAGATCCACGTGACGAGCCCGCTGGATTTGGTAAAACAGCTGTATTTCCGGGCGGAGGACGGCACCTGGTACCGGATCAAAAACATCACCGACGATACGATGTACGACGCGGTCTCCGATGCGATGCGCGGGACCTATAAGATGACCGGCCAGGTGTACAAAGACCGGAAGGTGACGTCGATCCTGGTGGTCTGCAACAAGGAGGCGGAACCGCTGCGCGCGTTCTGGTTCCATGACGGCGTGCTGGCGGAGCCCAGCGGCGAGGAGCTGATGAAGACGTTCGAGCGCCAGGAGACGCCGTTTTCCTATGACGACTTTACCGCGCTGCTGACGGAAAACGGGATCGTGCTGAAAAAAGAGGAGCTGCCCGCCTGGACGGCCGACATGGAAAAATAGGCGTCCGCGCCGTCTGGCAGGGCCGCAAAATACGTGATAGAAAGCCGGGAATTGTTTACTTTTCCACGGCTTTTGTTATAATAATCACAGATCGTTTTATTGGAGGAAAACCATATGACTTTAAGAGAGGCTGCCAAGATCATCGAGGCCGAGGTCCTGGTCGGAGAGGACAAGCTGGACCAGGAGATCGGCTCCATTTGCGGCAGTGACATGATGAGCGAGGTGCTGGCGTTCACCAAGGATCAGTCCGTGCTGCTGACGGGCCTGTGCAATACGCAGGTGCTGCGCACGGCCGATATGCTGGACCTGATCTGCCTGATCTTCATCCGCGACAAAAAGCCCACGCCCGAGATGCTGGAGATGGCGGAAGATGACGGCCGTGTGGTCATGACGACGCACTTTGGCATGTTCTCCGCCTGCGGCAAGCTCTATGCAGCCGGCGCCGGCGCGGGCTGCATGTAAAAGGGGACATCTATGGAAGACGCCATTGTTTTAAAATATCAGGTGATAGACGGCGAGTTTCAGCGGGCCGGCGAGGTCAGCAGTGACGTCAAGCACAAGCTGAAACAGCTGGGCGTGCCCGCGGACATCGTCCGCAAGGTCGCCATCGCCATGTATGAGGGGGAGGTCAATATGGTGATCCACGCCAACGGCGGCGAGATCACCGTGGAGATCACGCCGGAACAGATCCGCATGATCCTGGCCGACGTGGGCCCCGGGATCCCGGACGTGGAAAAGGCCATGCAGGCGGGGTACTCCACTGCCAGCGACGCCACCCGCAACCTGGGTTTCGGCGCGGGCATGGGCCTTCCGAACATGAAAAAGAATACCGACAGTATGGATATCGAGACCAAACTGGGAGAGGGTACGACCATCACCATGGTGGTCAGGCTGTAACGAATTCCCTGCTCCCGTCTGACAAGGGAGGCACGCATGGATCAGTTTTATCATGCAGTAACGCTGAATCAGGACCTCTGCAAAGGCTGTACCACCTGTCTGCAGCGCTGTCCCACGGAGGCGATCCGCATCCGCGGCGGCAAGGCGCGCATCAACAACGACCTGTGCATCAGCTGCGGCGAGTGCATCCGGGTCTGCCCGCACCACGCCAAGATGGCGGAGTACGACAGCCTGGACACCATGAAGGACTTTTCCTATACCGTCGCATTGCCGGCGCCGTCGCTGTACATGCAGTTCCACAACCTGGACGATCCCAACATCGTCTTAAACGCGCTGCTCTCCATGGGGTTTGACGACGTGTATGAGGTGAGCGCCGCGGCGGAACTGGTGTCGGAGGCCTCGCGCGAGTATATCGAACAGCACAAGGCGGAGGTGGACGGCCCGTTCATCAGCACGGCCTGTCCCACCATGGTGCGGCTGATCAGCATCAAGTTTCCCAACCTTCTGCCCATGCTCCTGCCGGTCAATCCGCCCATAGAGGTGGCGGCCCGTCTGGCACTTGAAAAGGCGCTCAAGACTACAGGCCTGCCGCGGGAGAAGATCGGGATCTTCTTTATCTCTCCCTGCCCGTCCAAGGTGGCCTACGCGCGTTCGCCGCTCACGGTGGAAAAGAGCGAGGTGGACCGGGTCCTGCCCATCAAGGACGTCTATCCGCTGCTTCTGGCGCACATGAAGGCCGTATCGGGCACGGATTATCCGGAGATCAACGATTCCGGCAAGATCGGCGTAAGCTGGGGCGCGCGCGGCGGAGAGGCGACCGGCCTGCTGCGCGACAACTACCTGGCGGCGGACGGCATGGAAAACGTGATGAAGGTTCTGGAGGATCTGGAAGATCAGAAGTTCCAGGAACTGGACTTTGTGGAGCTGAACGCCTGCAACGGCGGCTGCGTGGGCGGCGTTTTGACCGTAGAGAACGCCTACGTGGCGGAGGCGCGGTTAAAGCGGCTGCGCAAATACATGCCGGTGTCCGTGAACCATATCACGGAAGAGGAGAGACCGGTGATCCCCAACGCCAAGGAGATCGAATACCGGCCGGTGTTCAACCTGGGCTCCAACATGCTGGAGAGTTTCGCGCGCCTGAATAAGGCGGAACGCATCGAAAAGACGCTGCCCGGGCTGGACTGCGGCATCTGCGGCGCGCCCACGTGCAAGGCGCTGGCCGAGGATATCGTAAAGGGCGAGGCGTCGGAAAACGACTGCATCCACTTTATGCGGGACAAGCTGCATAAGATCACGAACGAGCTGGAGACGATCTCCAAAAAGCTGGAAGACGACCCCGGAGCGGCAGGAAGCGAAGGCCTGACGGTCTTCCGCGAATATTTTGACGCCATCAAGAAGGATATGGCGTCGCTGGACAAAAACAACAGAGGTTAAAGCGGACCGCGGCAAAGCGGCAGCGGCCTTAAAAAGAGGAAAGACAATGACTGTAAAAGAACTGATGGACAAGGGCTGGTTTAAGGTGATCAACGAGGGCGACGATACGGAGCGCGACATCGAAAAGGTGTTCTGCTGCGATCTGCTGAGCATCGCCATGGGCAAGGCCCCGGCGGGCTGCGCCTGGGTCACGGTGATGGGCAATATCAACACGCTCGCCGTAGCGACGCTGGCGGACGCCGCCGTGGTGATCCTGGCGGAGAACGCGGCGCTGGACGAGAACGCAACGGCCAAGGCGGAACAGCAGGGCGTTTGCGTGCTGGCGACGGACATGCCGATCTTTGACGCGGCGCTCATGATCCACGAAGCGCTGAACGCATGATCAATTTAAGCTACGATCTGCATATCCATTCCTGTCTGTCGCCCTGCGGGGACGACGAGATGACGCCGGCCAATATCGCGGGCATGGCGGCGGTACTGGGGCTGGACGTGATCGCGCTGACGGACCACAATACCTGCCGCAACTGCGGGCCCGCCATGGCTGCCGCCGGGGAATACGGCGTGCTGCTGATCCCGGGAATGGAACTGACCACCATGGAAGAGGTGCACGCGGTGTGCCTGTTCCGGACGCTGGAGGCGGCCCTGGATTTTGACTCCTACGTCTACAAACACCTGCTGAAGGTGCCCAACCAGGAGAAGTACTTTGGCCACCAGTACCTGTACGACGCGGAGGACCGTATCATCGGCTCCGAGCCGAACCTGCTGATCAACGCGACGGATATCGAGTTTGATGCGGTCTGGGATCTGGCCAAAAGCTATAACGGCGTGATGTTTCCGGCCCACCTGGACAAGTCCACTACGAGCCTGCTCTCCAACCTGGGCTTTATCCCGCCGGAAAGCAGGTTCGTCACGGCGGAGATCAAGGACATGAAAAACCTGCACCGCCTGCGGGCGGAGCACCCCTATCTGAACAACTGCCGCATCATCAGCGATTCGGACGCGCACCATCTGGAGCATATGCGGGAACCGGAGCTGACGCTGGCGGTGGAAGAAAAAAGCATTGACGCGATCATCGACCTGCTGGGCACCGCACCGTAAGTGCCCGGCAGTTTTTGTACAGCAGGCCCGGCAGGCGCGGCTGTGCTCGCACAGAGCCGGATTTGCCTGGCGCAGGTCGTGAAGCCGCAGGCTGCGAATGGCCGTGCAGCAAGCCGCGGCGGTTCTGTCCGCAGCCGCATTCCTGTGACAAGTAAAGCGGAGAAAAAATGAGATCGGCAACCATAAGAAAATACGCGGTAAGATGGACGGCGCTGCTGCTGGTCTTTCTTCTTATTGTGCAGTGCGCTGCCTGTTCCGGCACGGCGTCGGAAACGCCCACCCGCGCCGCGGGTGGGACCACCCTGCCGGCCAGGCCTTCGGAGAAAGACAGCACGGAGGCGGAGGAGGAACTCCCCAGGGAGGCGGTGCCCCTGCCGGAAGATGTGGGGGAGATCAGCGTCTACGACCTGACGGAGGATATGATCGCGACGGATCCGGCCACCGGACAGCGCTACGTGGATTCCGTTTTGCTCGTGTATTTTGACGTCGACGTGCCCCGGGCGCAGCGGCAGGAGCTCATCGCGTCCGTTGGCGGAGAGGAGATCGGCCGCATCGACGCGCTGGAGCAGGTACAGGTGCGGGTAAAAAAGGCGGATCTGGCAAGTCTGCAGGCGCTCTGCGAAAAGCTGGAACAGGATCCGCGCGTGGACTGCGCGGAGATCGATACGGTGGGGGAGACGGACAGCGCGCCGTACTACCCGGACGATCCGGTCTATTTCACCTGGGATCCGGAGGGGAAGACCAACCGCAACTGGGGGCTGATCGCGCTTAACGCGCCGGAGGCCTGGGCGTACCGGGACCTTCTGGAGCCGGTGAACGTGGGCATCATCGACAAGGGGTTCAGTTACGGGCATCCCGACCTGGCGGAAAACATGACGCCGGTGGAGGGATCGACTGGTGCCGTCCGCGCGCACGGCACGCACGTGGCCGGGATCATAGGGGCGGCGTTCAACAACGGGACCGGCATGTCCGGCATCGCACCGAACGCGAGGCTTCTGACCTACGGCCTGAAACTCAATAAGCATGACGAGTTCCACGGGGCAAGCGTCTACGCGGCCATGACGGCGGTCGTCACGGCTGGCGCGAAGGTGGTGAACCTGTCCGCGGGCGGCCAGTCCTGGGCTACGCGGGAGTCCATCGCAAAGACCGCGTCCCGCAACATGGGCCTTCTGTTAAAAAAAGGCTATGACTTTGTCGTTGTGCAGTCCTCCGGCAACCACAGCCGTGATCTGACGAGCAACGGGTTTTATTCCGCCATCTCGGAGAAGTTCTGCGACGCCAAATATGCCTCCAAAGAGGAGATCGCCGGCCGGGTGATCGTGGTGGGCAGTGTGGAACGGCACGACGGCGGCCTGCGGATGAGCAATTTCAGTACGGGCGGTGATTTTGTGGATCTGTGCGCGCCCGGCACCAATATCTTCAGCTGCGTCCAGCCTTCTTACGCGGCCTACCCGGACGAGGAGCGTCAAAAGAGCGGAAACTTTATCAACAACTATTACCTGAAAGACGGCCTTTACGACGCGGAACAGGACACGGCAAGAACAGAGTACTGGTACGACTATGATTCCGGGACGTCCATGGCGGCGCCTTACGTGGCGGGCATCGCGGCCACGGTCTGGGGTGCGGATCCCACGCTGACCGGGCGGGAGGTCAAGGAACTGCTCTGCGACCCGGACAACGCGCCGCGCATCATTCCGGCCAACCCCAACTGCGACGCAAGCGGAAATGTCCGTATGGCGGACGCGCTGCTGCCGTTAAAGGCGGCGCTGACAGGCGCCGGGAAGCTGGACGAAAACGGCAACGTGCCGGGGGAGGAGACCGAGGCCGCGCAGACGGAGACCGCGCAGGCGGAGACCACGGAAGCGAATACAGAACCGGTCAGGCTGACGGAGGACCAGAAGAAGGCCCGGAAGATCTTTGCCGACTTTATGGCGGGCGCCACGGAGGGCGGCGGTTTTTACCCCATAGCGCCGGACTGGCTGTACGTGGACAACGCCTACTTTTACACCACCTATCTGGCCCGGTTCGGGCTGGCCGACGCGGACTTTGACGGCGAGGAGGAACTGATCCTGTACTGGAACCAGATGAGCCAGGAGGGGACGGTCTACGTCTACGACGCGGACCTGAAAAACGGAAACTGCGTGACCGGCAAACTGAGCCGGTATTTCCCGACGCTCAGCACGGACGTGACGCTCACCTATTACAGCGGCGGCACGGTGGAACTGGTCGATCATGAGACCGGCTACGCGCATTTTCGCGTGACGGACGGGACGTTCTGGAGCCGTCATCCGGAGCTTGCGCTTCCGGACTATCTGCAAGATACGTATCTAAGCGTACCTGAAACGGCGCAAAACGGCGTATACCGCTGTCTGATCGACGACAGTGCGGACCGGGCGGTGCGCGAACTGGACGAGGGGCAGATGCGGGCGCTGCTTGGCGATCTGCGGTCCGGCGCGTCCGTGACCGTGCAGCTGTACCCGGTGACACAGGAAAACCTTCACGATATACTGCAGTAAAGGAGGGGCCCGGCGGGGCTGCAAAGAAAGATGTATTGTTATCACTGTGGAAAGCAGATCCGGGACGACGCCGTGTTCTGCCCGTTCTGCGGGGCGCGGCAGACAGAGGCACCCCGCACGCCCGTGACGCAGCAGCCCTACGGAGCGGCGAATCAGCCCTACGTGGCGCCGCAGCAACCCTACGAGGCGGTCAATCAGCCTTACGGAGCGGCAAATCAGCCCTACGAGGCGTCCTATCAGCCTTATGAGGCGGCCGTTCAGTCTTACTATCCGGAAAACGGGATGCCGCAGCCGGCTCCG
>CACZPX010000194.1 GCA_902783095.1 uncultured Lachnospiraceae bacterium | reverse complement strand
CGCCCGGAAGAGGCGATCCGCGGGATCCTGGACGCGGGCGGCATCCCGGTGCTGGCGCACCCGTCCTACGGGAACGGTGACCAGATCATCGTGGGGGAGGAGATGGACGCCAGGCTGCAGCGGCTGACGGACTTCGGCCTGCAGGGCGTCGAGGCGTTCTATTCCGGCTTTTCCAAAAAACTGCGGGATGAGATGCTGGACTTTGCCGCGCGCTACGGTCTGTACGTGACGGCGGGCAGCGACTATCACGGCAAAAACAAACTGATCGAGATCGGAGATACGGGTCTGCACCCGGATGCATGCTGGCCGGACGGGCTGGTGCGGTTTTTGCGGGATACGGACGCGCTGTAAAATATCAAATTGTGCAGGAAATGCCCCGGCAGGCCGGACGAAGATCGGACCGCCGGGATTTTTTTGATTTGGTGGCGGATCTTACATATTGCCGGCCAGCAGATCCTTTACGGTGCCTAAAAATTCCCGCAGCAGATTGTTTGGCAGAAACAGGGCGGAGCTTTCGGCGGCGATGCCGTATACGTTGGAGAGCCCCTGCTTTTTGGCGATCGCGACGGCGCGGTGGACGTGGAAATTGTTTGTCACGATGCCCACGCGCGCGCGGGAAAGATCCGCCAGCGCCATGGCGTAGCGGATGTTCTGGACGGTGCTGCGGGACTGATCTTCGGTCAGGATGCGGTCCGGTTCGATCCCGCGGGCGGTGAGCCAGGCCTTCATCACGGCGGCCTCCGTGTCCGGTTCGTTGGTGCCCTGTCCGCCGGTGACGATGCAGACCGTGTCCGGATTCTGCTCCAGATAGGCGTACGCGGCCTCCAGCCGGAAGGAAAGGACCGCGCTGGGCCCGTCGTCGTTCACCTGCGCGCCAAGGACGATCAGATAGTCCAGCTTTTCCCGTCCCTTATCGCCAAAGTGCGGGAGCGCGACCACGCAGAAGGTCAGAAAGGCCACGGCAAACAGCCCAAGCGCGCCGTAAAACAGCGCGTGCACAAAGACCGGGAGCCGCTGCCACAGCCCGGTGCGGCAGGCCGCGTACAGCAGCACAAAGAAGGCGCCGGCCGCCAGCCAGACCAGAAAGAACAGCGTCCCGCTGCCGACGGTGCTTACCAGGATCCCGTACAGGATACAGGCCAGTCCCAATATCAGAAAGATGATCCGAAGCCGCATAAGTGCCGTCCTTTTTTGCGTTTTTTTCAGTATAGCAGATAAACGCCGGGAACAGAGAGGGCCTTTCGATTCTTCACAAAAAAGAAAGAATATGAAACCGGCAGGATCCAAAAAAATGTTGCCGCAAAAAATGCACGGAAGTATAATGGATTTCAGTTTTTTTTGAAGGGAGTGACACACATGACCAAAATCGGAATTATGGGATACGGCAATCTGGGCCGCGGCGTGGAAGCGGCAGTGGCGCAGAATGACGACATGGAACTGGCGGCAATCTTTACCAGAAGAGATCCCGCCGATGTGAAGCCGGCTACGGACGTGCCGGTCGTGCCTGCGGACCAGGCAGCGGATTGGGTCGGAAAGATCGACGTGATGATCCTCTGCGGCGGCAGCGCTACGGATCTGCCGGAGCAGACACCGGCCTGTGTGAAACTGTTCAACGTGATCGACAGCTTTGATACGCACGCGCATATCCCGCAGCACTTCGCGGCGGTGGATGCGGCCGCGAAAGAGGGCGGGCATATCGGCCTGATCTCCTGCGGCTGGGATCCGGGCCTGTTCTCCCTGGCCAGGATCTACTCCTCGTCCATCCTGCCGAACGGCAGCCACTATACCTTCTGGGGCAAGGGCGTTTCCCAGGGACATTCCGACGCGATCCGCCGGATCCCGGGCGTAAAGGATGCCCGTCAGTATACCGTGCCGGTGGACGCGGCGCTGGAGAAGGTACGCAGCGGGGAGAACCCGGTCTTTGTGACCCGCGACATGCACACGCGTGAATGCTACGTGGTGCTGGAAGACGGCGCGGATCCCGCGGCGGTGGAGCAGGCCATCGTGACCATGCCGAACTATTTTGCGGACTACAATACGACGGTCCATTTTGTCAGTGAAGAGGAACTGCAGCGCGACCATGCCGGGCTGCCGCACGGCGGCTTTGTGATCCGCAGCGGCGTGACCGGTCTGCAGGAGAACACCAAGCAGGTGATCGAGTTTTCGCTGAACCTGGAGTCCAATCCGGAGTTTACCAGCAGCGTGCTGGTGGCCTACGCCCGCGCGGTGGCCAGAATGCACGCCGAAGGTGTGTGCGGCTGCAAGACCGTCTTCGACATCGCGCCCAAGTATCTCTGCCCCGCAGAGGAAGACTGGCAGCGCGCCCACCTGCTGTAAAAACGACGTCTGGCAGTACCCGCCGCCGGCTTAAAAAAGGCCGCGGCGGGTCTTTTATAACATGCGGCAGTACAAAACGGCTTTGTGCTGCCGAGGGATGCGCGGTCCGGCGGACCGCAGGAAAACGGAGGGAAGAGAATGTCCAAAAAACTGGGAGAACTGGTAAAGGACGCGCGGGCCAAAAAAGGCCTGACACAGGCGGAACTGGCAAAGAAGGTCAGCGGTCTGACCGCCGCTGACGTGAGCGCGATAGAGCGGGGCGAAAAGGAACCCACACAGGCGGCGTTAAAGGAGATGGCCAAGGCGCTGGGCGTGACGCAGACGTCCCTGCTGGCAGCGGCCGGAAAGACCACTGCGAAAAAGAAGACGGAGAGCGCCGCTGCGGCCACCACGTCTTCCATGAAGCTGACGGCGGCAGAAAAAAAGCTGGTGCAGCTCTACCGCAAGGCGGATGCGGACACCAAAAAGGCAGCCCTTGCCCTGCTGGAGGGAAAAGAAGAGGATGGCGGCCTGCTTGGTTCGCTTCTGGGCGGGGAAGGCGGCGCCTCCGCGCTGCAGGGCCTGCTTGGTTCTCTGGGCGGCGGATCGTCCGATTCCGGCAGTTCCTCACCGTTGGGATCGCTTTTAGGCGGACTTGGCGGCGGCAGCAGTTCCGGAAGCGGCGGCAGCGCCAATCTGATCGGGGCCCTTTTGGGAAACCTGATGGGCAAAAAGGAAGGCTGAGCGGAAGCGGCTGCTCATGTCCTACGCCCGGCAAATGCAGCTCTGTGCGAGCACAGCCGCGTTTGCTTCACAAAAAGACACGCCCGCACGGGGCGTGTCTGAAAAGGGCGGAGGACCGCCGGAATATCAGGGGACGGATCAGCGGATCT
>CACZPX010000193.1 GCA_902783095.1 uncultured Lachnospiraceae bacterium | reverse complement strand
GCCATCGCGGCAAAGGCGCACGACCTGATCATCATCAATTTCGCCAACCCCGACATGGTGGGGCATACGGGCGTGCTGGAGGCCGCCATCAAGGCGGTGGAAGCCATTGACACCTGCGTGGGCGACGCGGAAAAAGCGCTGCTTGCCGCGGGCGGACAGATGCTGATCATCGCGGATCACGGCAACTGCGAGGAGATGGTGCAGCCGGACGGCTCGCCGATGACCGCGCATACCACCAACCCGGTGCCGGTGATCCTGGTCAGCGGGAACGAAACACGCAGTCTTACGGCCGGCGGAAAGCTCTGCGATATCGCGCCGACGCTGCTGGAGATGATGGGTCTGCCGCAGCCGCCGCAGATGACCGGGCATTCCCTGCTCGTCAAATAAAAAATGTAGGCCGTGACGGATGAACTTGCCTTCCCCTTGAGGGGAAGGTGGCACGGCGTAGCCGTGACGGATGAGGTGTATAATGAAAAAATCGATCTATCTTCGTTCTTCCAACGGGAAGACCAACCTGCACGTGAATATCTGGACCCCGGAGACCGCGCCCCGCGCGGTGCTGCAGCTCGTGCACGGCATGGTGGAACACATTGAACGCTACGATGAGTTTGCCCGCTTCCTCTGCGACAACGGCATTGCTGTTGTAGGCGCGGACATGCTGGGCCACGGAAAATCCGTCAATGATCCGGACGACTACGGTTTCTTTGCGGAGACCAACGGCAAGACCTATCTGCTCAACGACATGCACAAGGTCAACGCCTACGCCAAGAAACTCTTTCCGGGTCTGCCCACGTTCATGCTGGGGCATTCCATGGGTTCGTTCATGGTGCGCCGCTACATCACCAAGTGGGGCTTTGAACTGGACGGCGTGATCATCACCGGCACCGGCAACATGCCGGCGGCCGCGGTGAAGTTCGGCAAATTCCTGGCCTGGGCGGACGTTACGCTGCGCGGGGCCAGACACCGCAGCAAAGCGCTGGCCTTCCTTGCGACCGGCATGAACAACCTCAAGTTCAAGCTGAGCGGCAAGGGCAGCTGGCTTTCCAAGAACACGGAGAGCGTGCAGGCCTATCTGGACGATCCCAAGTGCGGCTTTATGTTCACCGCCTCCGCCATGCACACGCTGTTCTCGCTCATCGAGGATCTGGCGGACAGGAAGGACTTTGACCAGATCCCCAAGGGACTGCCCATCTTTGTGGCGTCCGGCGCGGACGATCCGCTGGGCAACAACGCCAAGGGCGTCCTGGCGGTGTACAACCAGTTTATCAGGCTGGGCATCCGGGACGTGAACGTGAACATCTACCCGGGCGACCGCCACGAGATCTTGAATGAGACCGACAGGGACGTCGTCTACAGCGACATGCTGTTCTGGCTGAACGAGCGCATATGAACGACGTCCGGACCAGGCTGGAAGATCTGGAATACGAGCTTTTGAGCCCCTACGCGGCCAAGAGCAGGGAGGCTGTGCGCGACGTCGACGAAGAACCGAGCGACATCCGCACGGCCTATCAGCGCGACCGTGACCGTATCCTGCACTCCAAGGCGTTCCGGCGGCTCAAGCACAAGACGCAGGTCTTTCTGGCGCCGGAGGGGGACCACTACCGCACCCGGCTGTCGCATACGCTGGAGGTGGCGCAGATCGCGCGGACCATCGCCCGTGCCCTGCGCATGAACGAAGACCTGACCGAGGCCATCGCCCTGGGGCATGACATCGGACACACCGCTTTCGGCCACGCCGGCGAGGACATCCTAAACGAGGTGTGCAAGGAGGGCTTTTCCCACTACGAACAGGGCCTGCGCGTGGTGGAGCATCTGGAAAAGGACGGCGCCGGCTTAAACCTCACCAAGCAGGTGCGGGACGGCATGCTCAACCACCGGATGATCCGCATGCCGGCCACCGTGGAGGGCCGGATCGTGAGGATCTCCGACAAGATCGCCTACATCAACCACGATATAGACGACGCGATCCGCGCCGGCATTTTGTCGGAGGACATGCTGCCGCACGAGTACACCAAAGTGCTGGGTAACAACGTGCACGACCGGCTGAACACCATGATCCACGACGTGATCGAGGCGAGTGCCGACAGCACGGAGATCGTACTGTCGGAGCCGCGCATGACCGCGCTTTTGGGTCTGCGGGAATTCATGTTCAGCTATCTTTACAAGGGGAGCATCGCCAAACAGGAGGACGAGAAGGCCAAGAACGTTTTGAAGATGCTCTACGAACACTATCTGGACAATATCGAACTGCTGCCCGAGGAATACCTGGACCAGGTCTGGCTGCACGGCGAGAGCTGGGACCGGGTGGCCTGCGATTACGTGTCGGGCATGACGGACGATTATGCGATCCACCGCTTTAAGGAACTCTTTGTTCCCGCGGCGTGGAAATATTAGAGGGCTATGCGTTTTTCGGAACAGTTTGTCGATGAGGTGCGCAGCCGCAACGATATCGTGAGCGTGATATCGGGCGTTGTGGCGCTCAAGAAGAAGGGCAGCCGCTATTTTGGCGTCTGTCCGTTTCATAATGAGAAAACGCCGTCATTTTCCGTATCGGACGACAATCAGCTCTATTACTGCTTTGGCTGCGGCGCCGGCGGCAACGTGGTCACCTTTGTGATGCAGTATGAAAACTTTACCTTTCAGGAGGCGGTCACCTATCTCGCGGAGCGTGCGGGGATGGAGCTGCCGGCCGACGCCGGCACGGCTGCGGACCGCCGGGAGGAGGACAAAAAGAACCAGCTGCTGGCGCTTTACCGCGAGGCGGCAGCTTTTTATTACCGCCAGCTGCGTTCGCCGGCCGGAAAGGCCGCGCACGACTACTTTGCAAAGCGCGGCCTGAGCGAAGAAACCATGAAAAAATGCGGGCTGGGCTACGCGCCCCGTTCCGGCAGCCCGCTGTATACCTGGCTCAAGCAGAAGGGCTACAGCGACGAGCTGCTGAACGAGAGCAAGCTCTTAAAGATAGACAGCCGCGGCGCCTGGGACCGCTTTTTTAACCGGGCGATGTTCCCCATCATGGACGTGCGGCGGCGCGTGATCGCCTTTGGCGGCCGCGTGATGGGAGAGGGGGAACCCAAATATCTGAACTCGCCGGAGTCCGATATCTTTGACAAGAGCCGCAATCTGTACGGCCTGTATCTGGCCAAAAGCTCCAGGCGCAAGTACTTTCTGCTGTGCGAGGGCTATATGGACGTGATCTCGCTGCATCAGGCGGGGTTTGACTGCGCCGTAGCTTCGCTGGGGACGTCCTTTACCTCCGGCCACGCCTCGCTGTTAAAACGCTACAACCGAGAGGTGGTCATCACCTACGACAGCGACGCCGCCGGCGTGCGGGCCGCGCTGCGGGCCATCCCCATCTTAAAAGAGGCCGGCATTCCCGTGCGCATTCTGGATATGACGCCCTACAAGGACCCGGACGAGTTCATCAACGCGCTGGGCGCCGATGAATATGAAAAGCGCGTGGAGAAGGCCGTGAATGCGTTCTTCTTCGAATGCGACGTAGCCTGGAAGGCCGTGGACAAGGGCGATCCGGAGCAGGTGTCCGCGTTTCAGAAGGACGTGGCGGAAAAGATCGCCGCCTTTGAGGATGCGATCACCCGCGACAATTATATAGAGGCGGCTTCCTACCGCTACAGCATCCGCCGGCAGGCGCTGGCAGAGCGCGTCAACTACATTGGCGGGCGCATGCTGCCGCAGCGGGAACCGCAGGAACAGCCGCTTCCTGCCGCAAAGCGCAGCGAGAAGGCCGACAATGCCGCGGAGACCTACGTACTGAACTGGCTTGCCGGGACCGGCCTGCCCTACGAGACCATCGAACCTTACGTGAAGCCGGAGTATTTTTCCGAAGGGCTTTACCGGGACATCGCCAATGAACTGCTGCGCAGCAAGCGGGAGCACGAGCGCGTGGAACCGTCCCGGCTGATCGACGCCTACGGCACGGATGAGGAGATGCGCAGCCGCCTGTCGCGACTGTTTATGAACCAGTACGATGTCCAGGAAAAGACGGTGGTGATCAACCTGAAACGGCTGATCCTGGAGCATATCAACAAATGTTTGAGCGAAAATCCTCCTGTGGAAGAGACGGTAAGGCTTGGACAGTTAAAAACGAGGATCGCAAAGGGGATGTTATGGCTGCCTCCGAACGCTTAAACCGCATCCTCTCCATGATCCGCCCCGGCACGCTGCTGGCGGATATCGGGACCGATCACGCCTACGTGCCCATCGAGGCCGTGCGGCGCGGTCTTTGCCGTCGTGCGCTGGCCTGTGACGTGGTGCCCGGGCCGCTTTTGCGCGCGCGGGAGAATATAGAGGCCGCCGGCCTTTCCGACTGCATTGTAACGCGGCTGGGAGACGGCCTTGCGGCTCTGAACGGAAACCATCCGGACAGGATCGTGATCGCCGGGATGGGCGGGCTCCTGATGGAAGATATCCTTGCTGCGGGGCTGGAGAGCCTGGCTCCCGGAACGCAGCTGGTGCTTTCGCCGCAGTCGGACTGGCTGTCGTTTCGCACGTTTCTTGCTACGCACGGCTTTGCCATACGGCTGGAGGCGATGCTTATGGAGGCTGGGAAGACCTATCTGATCATGGATGCGGTCTATACCGGCGAGGCGCATGATGATCTGTCTGCCCGCAGCATACTGCGCTACGGCGACGCCGCCTGCTACCTGGCGGAGGATCTGCCGGTTCGCCAAAGTTATATAAACAAAGACAGAGACACGGCAGGTGCGATCCTGCGGCAGCTGGCGGACAATGATTCGGAAGCGGCCGTTACGCGCAGGCAGGAACTGACGGAACTGATCGCTGATGCGGAGGAGGCTTTGCGGTAAGGGGTGCTTTACCGCCTGCCGAAGGAGCTTGTTCTGACGTTTTAAAGGATATGGTTTTGCCCCAACACCGCTGCGCCGAAGGAGCACGCTCAAACGGACGAAAGCGACTAAGCTCGATCTCCGTCCGGATATTGCGAGCCGTCCTTGCGGTGCAAGCTGTCCTCGGCCGGCTCGCTCCGGCCGTCATCTCGCTAAGGGCTTTCGTCATGTTTTCGCGGCGCTTGCCTTCGACGGGCGGAGCGAAATAAGCAAATGATATTGATAAGGAGTTTTAGGAGGATAACGGAATCAGTATGACCAACGGAACCATCATCGATATACTGGAGGAGCTTGCGCCCAAGTCGCTTGCGTGCAGCTGGGACAACACGGGCCTGCAGGT
>CACZPX010000192.1 GCA_902783095.1 uncultured Lachnospiraceae bacterium | reverse complement strand
GGACGCGGGGACGGTCCTAGTGTCCTCAGTTTTGCTGCCGTGGGTGAGACAGGGGGACGGTCCTAGTGTCCTCAGTTTTCGGGAACAGCGGATGACATGGAGAGCGCCCCCAAAGCTCAGCTGCATAAATCGATGGCACTCGAGAACCGGCCCCGAGGTTTAGCAAGTGAGGACAGAAAGGACCGTCCCCGCGTCCTCAAAGTTCAGCAAGTGAGGACAGAAAGGACCGTCCCCGCGTCCTCACCTTTGTCTTCAGAAGCAGGTTTCCAAAATCAGGGCCATGCCGATCTTCAAGCCGGTGGGCAGGGAGGCGATCTCCAGATTTTCTTCTCTGGCGTGGGCCTTTTCGCCGATATACAGGCCAAAAGTGGTGGCGGGGATCCCTAAATTCATGGGGATATTGGCGTCGGTGGAGGAAGCATGCCGTCCGGGCTCCTTGCCGGTGAAGCGCACGATCACCTCGGACACCTGGTCTAACAGGGCCTGCTGCGCCGGGGCGCCCAGGTTGGAGGCGCAGGGACGCTCGCCCAAGAGCTCGCGCGTAAACACGGCGTCGGGGCAGTTGGCCTTATCGAAGCGGGCAAAGAACTGCTCGCGCATCTGCGCCAGATGGTCGATGTCGTTGGAGCGGTACTCGTACAGCATGGAGGCCTCCTGCGCGATGGTGTTCACGGAGGTGCCGCCGCTTATCATGCCCACGTTGAAGGTGGTGCGCACGCCGTCCTTTTTGGGAACGGGCTGCGTATCCAGGTCGCAGATGAGCCCGGCCAGGTGCGCGATGGCGTTGGGGTTGCCAAAGGCGCCGTAGGAGTGGCCGCCGACGGTGGTGACGTTCACCTTCCAGCGCTCGGAGCCCACTGCGCCGTTGACGATATCGTTGTAGCAGCCGTCAAAGGAGACCAGCTGCCGGATCTTTCCTTCGTAGTCTTTGCAGATCTGGCGCACGCCCTTTAAGTTGCCCAGACCCTCCTCGCCGGAGTTCAGGACAAAGAGCACCGGATTTTTGGGACAGAGTTTGTTTTCAAACACATATTTGATCACGGTCAGCAGGGCAGCCACGTTCGCCGTGTCATCGCCCACGCCGGGAGCGTACAGCCGGCCGTCCTTTTCGCACACGGGCAGCGGGGTGGTATCCGGGAACACCACGTCCGTGTGCGCCATGAACACGGAGTAGCAGTCGGCGCCCTTGGGATAGGGCAGCACCACGTTCAGGGCGTCGTCGACGTAAGCGTCCGCCGCGCCCAGGTCTTTCAGCCACGCCAGGAGGTGTTCCGCGCGCTTTTCCTCGTGATTGGAGGGCGCGGGGATGGCCGCCAGCTCTTTTAACAGATCCAGTTCAAACTGATGATGCGCCTCGCACCAGGCCAGGTAGGTCTCGCTGCACAGAGCGGGGTTGGTTTCCTTGCAATTGCTCATGGTGATTCTCCTTTATTTATGATGCTCATATCCGGCGGCGGGCGGTGTGCCCCGCCGGCAAAGGTTCGGTTTCATCTTGCGCCGCGGCGCTAAGAGGGCGGCAGACGGCCGCAAAGCTCAGTCTTCGCCCCACAGCAGGGCGCAGGCCACGGCCTTTTTCCAGCCTGCCAGCAGTTTTTCGCGCTCGGCAGGCTCCATCACCGGCGCAAACACGCGGTCTACGCTCCGGTTGGCCTTTACGTCCTCCGGGCTCTTCCAGAAGCCCACGGCCAGGCCCGCCAGATAGGTGGCGCCCAGCGCGGTGCTCTCCACGCTCACCGGCCGTTCGATGTCCACCTGCAGCAGATCCGCCTGGAACTGCAGCAGAAAGTCGTTGGCGCTCGCGCCGCCGTCCACCTTTAAGGCTGGGACCGCATGCCCCAGGTCGCTTTCCATGGCCTTTACCAGATCGTGCACCTGGTAGGCCAGGCTCTCCAGCGTGGCGCGCACCAGTCTGGCGCGGTCGGAACCGCGCGTCAGGCCCACGATCATGCCGCGGGCGGCGGGCTGCCAGTAGGGGGCGCCCAGGCCGGTAAAGGCCGGGACCACGTACACGCCGCCGGTGTCCGGCACGGAGCGGCTGATCTCCTCCGATTCCGGCGCGGTGTGGATCAGGCGCACCTCGTCGCGCAGCCACTGCAGGGCGGCGCCCGCGATAAACACGGAGCCCTCCAGCGCGTAGTTTACCTTGCCGTCTATGCCGTAGGCGATGGTGGTGACCAGTCCGTGGTGGGACTCCACCGGGACCTCGCCGGTGTTCATCAGCGTAAAGCAGCCGGTGCCGTAGGTGTTCTTCACCTCGCCCGGCGCAAAGCAGCACTGGCCGAACAGCGCGGCCTGCTGGTCCCCGGCAATGCCCGCGATGGGCACGGAACCGCCCACGATATCCGGATCGGTATAGCCCACGATGCCGCTGGAAGGGACCACCTTGGGCAGCATGCAGGCGGGGATGTCAAAGTAGGAAAGCAGCGTCTGATCCCAGGCCAGTTTATGGATGTCAAAGAGCATGGTGCGGGACGCGTTGGTGACGTCCGTCACGTGCACCCTGCCGCCGGTCAGGTTCCACACCAGCCAGGTGTCGATGGTGCCGAACAGCAGCTCGCCGGCCTCGGCGCGCGCGCGGGCGCCCGGAACGTTGTTCAGGATCCAGGCCAGCTTGGAGGCGGAAAAATAGGGGTCCGGCACCAGGCCGGTGGTCTTCTTCACATGGTCCGCCAGGCCGTCCGCCACCAGTTTCTCGATCATCGGCGCG
>CACZPX010000191.1 GCA_902783095.1 uncultured Lachnospiraceae bacterium | reverse complement strand
CATGGGCCTTACCCCGCTGGAAGGCCTGATCATGGGCACCAGAAGCGGCGATGTGGATCCCGCCGTGGTGCAGTACATCTGCAACAAGGAAGGCCGCGACGTTAACGAGACCCTGAACATCCTGAACAAGAAGTCCGGCATGCTGGGCCTGAGCGGTGTTTCCAGTGATTTCCGTGACGTGGAAGCAGCCAAGGCCGAGGGCAATCACCGTGCGGAAGTTGCGCTGGAAGCGTTCCGTTACCGCGTGGCGAAGTACATCGGCGCCTACACGGCTGCCATGAACGGCGTGGACGCCATCGCGTTCACCGCCGGCGTGGGCGAGAACGACAAGAACGCCCGCAAGCTGATCTGCGATTACCTGGGCTATCTGGGTGTTGTGATCGACGACGAGGCCAACAACGTCCGCGGCAAGAACGCAGTCATCTCCGCGCCGGAATCCAAGGTCAAGGTGATGCTGATCCCCACCAATGAGGAGCTGGCCATCGCCCGCGAGACCGTGGCGCTTGCCAAATAATCGTATCAGACGCTGATATGAAGGGCCGGGAAACATCCCGGCCCATATTTTTTTGTTTTTCTTTAACTTCCTTTTAGTTTCCCTGTGTAAACTGGGCACAACAAAAACAGACGGGGCGAAAAAGGAAACGAGCCTGAACCTGCACCGCATAAAAGGAGGGTAAGAAAATGTTTAAGAAGAGTTTTTCCATAATCACGGCAGCCGCACTGGCGCTTTCCCTGACGGCCTGCAGCAGCGGGAGCACGGGCCTGTTCTCCGGCGTACAGAACACCACGGTGACGGTGGCGGAGTCCCAGACCGGCACGCAGGAGACCGCGGCGGCGCAGACGGCAGAGGATGCCGCGGCGCAGAGCGCAGACAGCGCCGGTAACAGCCAGAGCCAGACCGTCACCGCGGCGGTGACGAGCGGCGGCGCGATCGATGCGGCCGATCTGTTCACCGACCGCGACCTGGAGCAGACGGCGGATCTTTCCGGGGCAGTCTCATATACGCTGGCGGATGAGACCGACATCACCATAACGGCGGCTGGCGTATACGTGATCACCGGTTCCGCAAAGAACGCGACCATCATCGTGGACGCGCTGGACGACGACAAGGTGCAGCTCGTCCTGGACGGCGTGACGATCGAAAACGACGACTTCCCCTGCATCTACGTAAAGAACGCGGACAAGGTCTTTGTGACCACCACTGACAGCGAGAACAGCCTTTCCGTGACGGGCACGTTTACGGCGGACGGCGAGACCAATACCGACGCCGCGATCTTCTCCAAAGACGACCTCGTCCTAAACGGCACGGGCACCCTGACGATCGTATCCTCTGACAACGGCATCACCGGCAAGGACGATTTGAAGATCACCGGCGGCACCATCAGCATCAGCTGCGCCTCCGACGCACTCGAAGCCAACGACTCCATCCGCATCGCGGCCGGGACCGTCTCCGTCAGCACCCAGAAGGACGGCCTGCACGTTGAAAACGAAGACGACAATACCACGGGTTACGTCTACATCTGCGGAGGCACGCTCTCCATTACGGCCGGCGACGACGGCATCCACGCCACCACCATCCTGCAGATCGACGGCGGCACCGTAAGCATCGCGGCAGGAGAAGGCCTGGAAGCGACCTGGATCCAGATCAACGGCGGCGCCATCAGTATCAGTGCCAGCGACGACGGCGTGAACGCCGCCAGGAAGTCCACCATCTGCACGCCGCTCTTTGAGATGAACGACGGCACCCTTACGGTCTCCATGGGGCAGGGGGATACGGACGCCATCGACTCCAACGGGAATATCGTGGTAAGCGGCGGCACCATCGACATCTCCGGCCAGTCGGCCTTCGACTATGACGGCACCGCGCAGTACAACGGCGGAACCATCATCGTGAACGGCACCGAGACCAATTCCATCACCAACCAGATGATGGGCGGCGGCATGGGCGGCTTTGGCGGAAACGGCATGGGCGGCGGCATGGGCGGCCACGGTAAGAAAGGCTGGTAAAGAAAAACAAATCGATACGCATTACGGCAGCCGGCGTGAAGAACTCCCGCCGGTTTTCATGCGCAGCAGCTGCGAATGTCCGCGCTGCGGAGCGGGCAGGAGGCGTGACCGCCGCTTATTCGATTGGAAGAAGACAAGAGGTAACGCGCCGTGACGACCTGACGCCGGATCGCCGGATCGCGGCCCAGAGGATAAGGAGACCGGTGTTTCCGAAAAGGATGCAAGCCGGCGCAAAATATGGTATATTCTCTGTAAATATGATGTGGAGAACACGGATGAAGATCGTTTTTATGGGAACGCCGGATATTGCGGCGACGGTTTTAAACCGTTTATATGAGGAAACGTTTGATATCGCGGCGGTCGTGACCAACCCCGACCGGCCGAAGGGGCGCAGCGGCGCGCCGGTCGGTTCGCCGGTCAAGGAGGCCGCGCTGCGGCACGGCACGGAGATCCTGCAGCCCGAAAAGGCGAAGGACCCGGCCTTTATCGCGCGGCTGCAGGCGATCGCACCGGACGTGATCGTGGTGGCAGCCTACGGGCACATCCTGAAAAAGGCCGTGCTGGACATCCCGCCGCTCGGGTGCGTGAACGTCCATACCTCCCTGCTGCCGAAGTACCGCGGCGCCGCGCCCATCAACCAGGCCGTGATCGACGGCTGCGCCGTGACCGGCGTGACCACCATGCTGATGGACGAGGGGATGGACACCGGCGATATCCTGCTGCAGAAAGAGGTGCCGCTGGACCCTAAGGAGACCGCGGGGACGCTGTTTGACAAGCTGGCCGCGGCAGGGGCGGATCTGACCGTGGAGACGCTTTTCGGTCTGCAGGCCGGCAGTCTGGTACCCAGAAAGCAGGAGGGGGAACCCTCTTACGTGCATATGATGACCAAGGAGGACGGACGCGTTGACTGGACGGCGGACGCCGTGCGGATCGAACGGCTGATCCGGGGACTGGACCCGTGGCCCGGCGCCTATTCCTTCTTAAACGGAAAGCGCATCCGGCTGATCGCGGCGGACGTGGTGCCGGAGGAGGCGGAAGGGGCCCCCGGGACCCTGTGCGGCGATCCGGCAAAAGAGCTTTGCGTCAACACCGGCCGCGGCAGACTGCGCATCACCAGGCTGCAGGCGGAGGGCAAGAAGGCCATGGACGCCGCGGACTTTCTGCGCGGGTTTTCGCTGACCAAAGAAAGCCGCTTTACGGACGGGGTGTGAGATGGCTGCGGTCCGGGAACTGGCCTGCCGCGCGCTGATGCGCGTGGAGCAGGGCGAAAAGAGCAACGAGGTGATCGACGGCGTGCTGCGCACGGCGCCGCCTGCGGATGCGCGGGACCGCGCCTTCTTTACCAAGCTGGTACTGGAGACGCTGCAAAACCGCCTGTTTCTGGACGCGGCCATCGACCGCGTCTCTTCGGTGAAAACCGGCAAAATGAAACCCTTTATCCGCAATCTGCTGCGGCTTTCCGCCTGTCAGCTGGCCTTTTTTGACGCGGTGCCGGCCTCCGCGGTGTGCAGCGAGGCCGTAAAGGCCGCCAAAAAGAACGGGTTCGTGCAGCTTTCCGGTTTTGTAAACGCCGTCTGCAGAAAGCTCTCCCAGACCGTGCGCAGCTTTTATGAAGAGGCCCCGGCAGCCGTCCGGTACTCCGTACCGGACTGGATCGCGGCGGAGCTCACCGCGCAGTATGGAAAAGAGGACGCGGTGCGGATGATGGCCGCCTTTTCCGGCACGCACGCGCCGCTCACCGCGCGGTTTCATCTGTCCAAAGCGACGGAACGGGAGATACTGGACGCGCTTGCGGCACAGGGGATCCGCGCCGAGAAGGCGCCCTATGCCAAAAACGCCTGGTATCTGACGGAGCATCCGGCTCCCGGCATGATCAGCGCCTTTGCGGCGGGACTGCTGCAGTTTCAGGATCTGACCTCTGTTCTGGCGTCCGAGGCGCTGGACCTGCGTCCCGGCGAACGGGTGCTGGACCTGTGCGCGGCGCCGGGCGGCAAGAGCGTCGCGGCGGCGGATCTTGTGGGCAGGGAAGGCCGCATCGTCTCCTGCGACAAGAGCGAGGCCAAGCTTGCCAGGATACGGGAAAACGCCGCGCGCTGCGGCTTTGCGCACATGGAGGCCGTACAAAACGACGCGACGGTGTTCCGGCCGGACTGGGAGGGCGCCTTTGACGCGGTGATCGCAGACCTGCCCTGCTCGGGTCTCGGCACCATGGGACACAAGCCGGAGATCCGTTACCGCGTTACGCCGGAGGACGTGATCGCGCTTGCGGCCCTGCAGCGGCGCATGCTGGAACACGCGGTGCGCTATCTGCGGCCTGGCGGAAGGCTTATGTTTTCCACCTGCACCTTTACCCGCGCGGAAAACGCCGAAAACACGCGGTTTCTGCTGCAAAGCGGCCTTATGCCGCTGAGGCCGGCGATCGCGCCTGCCAAAGAAGACTGTGCCCTGCAGCTCATACCGGCCCTGTACGACGTGAGCGACGGGTTTTATATCGCCTGTTTCAGGAGGAGCGAATGATGTTATCCGATCTGCGTTCTATGACGCTCGCGGACTGCCGCGAACTGATGAAGACCCTGGGGGAAAAGGACTACCGGGCGGAACAGCTGTTTTCCTGGATCCACGAAAAGCGAGCGGCGTCCATCGACGATATGACGAACCTCTCCAAAGCCCTGCGCGGGCAGTTGAAGGAAAACCTGGACGATACGCCGCTCGTGACGGTGCGCCACCTGGTCTCCAAACTGGACGGCACGGAGAAGTTTGCCTTCCGCCTGCCGGACGGAAACGTGATCGAGACCGTCCTGATGAAATACGAGCACGGGGACTCCGTCTGCATCTCATCCCAGGCGGGCTGCCGCATGGGCTGCGCCTTCTGCGCGTCCACGCTGCGCGGTCTGGTGCGCAACCTGACGCCCGGCGAGATGCTCTCGCAGATCTACGCGGTCTCGGCCAGCACCGGGAAGAAGGTCTCCAACGTGGTGATCATGGGCACCGGCGAGCCGCTGGACAACTATGACAACGTGATCCGCTTTCTGCGCCTTATCACCGACCCCAAGGGGTACGATCTGAGCGCGCGGAGCATCACCCTGTCCACCTGCGGGCTGGTCCCGGCCATCCACCGGCTCTCGGAAGAGGGGCTGCCCATCACGCTGGCCATCTCGCTGCACGCGCCGGACGACTTTACCCGCAGGCAGATCATGCCCATCGCAAAGCGCTACGCCATAGACGAGGTGCTGGAGGCGGCGGACGCCTACTTTAAGGTGACCGGGCGTCGCGTCACCTGCGAGTACAGCCTGATCGCGGGCGTGAACGATTCCGAGGACCACGCGCACGCACTGGGACGCCTGCTGCGCGGACGCGGGTACCACGTAAACCTGATCTCCGTGAATCCCATCCGGGAGAGAAACTACCGGGAGAGCGCGGTTTCCTCGGTCGCGGCGTTTAAAAAAATTCTTGAAAAATACCATATTAATGTTACTATTAGAAAAAAACTGGGGGCTGATATCGACAGTGCGTGCGGTCAGCTCCGGTTGGAAGTGGCTGAGGATCCAGCCGCAAAAAGCGAGGAGACCTGAGCTTGATCTGTTATGCTGCCAGTGACAAAGGCATAGTCAGAAAGCAGAATGAAGACGACCTTCTGGTGTCGTGCCAGCCTGTTGGCATGATGCCTAATCTTTTTATGGTCGCAGACGGGATGGGCGGTCACCGCGGCGGGCGCTTTGCCTCGCGGTTTACCATCCGCACCGTGGCGGACCTGTGCAGACACACCTTCCGGGACGCGCCGATCCCGCTGATGCGGGACGTGATCGCGGCCGCGAACCGGAAGCTTTACGACGAGTCGCGGCGCAATCCGTCCCTGGCCGGGATGGGGACCACGCTCGTGATGGCGACCATCGTGGAAGACGTCCTGTACGTGGCGAACGTGGGCGACAGCAGGCTGTACGTCTTCGACGGCAAGACCATGCGCCAGATCACCCGGGACCATTCCTTTGTGGAGGAGATGATCCAGGAGGGGAAGCTGGAGCGCGACAGTGTGCAGTATAACGAACAGAAGAACGTGATCACCCGTGCGGTGGGGGTCTTCCCCTTCGTGGATCCGGACTTCTTTGAGGTGCAGCTGAATCCGGGGGACATCGTCCTGATGTGCTCCGACGGACTGACGAATATGGTGGACGATGAGCAGCTGACGAAGCTGATGGCCGTGGACGAAGACCTTGAGACCAAGGCGGACCGGCTGATCGACGTCGGCATCGAAAACGGCGGAAAGGACAACCTTTCCGTTGTGCTGATCGATCCCGGACTGGATGAGGAAGAAGAATTATGGTGATAAAGAACGGAAGCATCCTGGGCAACAGGTATGAGATCATCGGCAAGATCGGCTCGGGCGGCATGTCTGACGTCTACAAGGCGCGGGACGCCAAACTGAACCGCTTTGTCGCGGTGAAGATCCTGAAGCAGGAATTCTCCGTGGATCAGGGCTTTGTGTCCAAGTTCCGCATGGAGGCGCAGTCTGCGGCCTGCCTGTCGCATCCCAACATCGTGAACATCTTCGACGTGGGAGAGGAAAACGGGATCTACTACATCGTGATGGAGCTGATCGAAGGCATCACGCTGAAGAAGTATATCGAACGGCGCCGCAAGCTGGGCATCCGCGAGAGCATCGAGGTGTCGATGCAGGTCTCGCGCGGTCTGCAGGCGGCCCACGCGGAGCATATCATCCACCGCGACATCAAGCCGCAGAACATCATGATCTCCAAGGACGGCAAGATCAAGGTCACGGACTTCGGCATCGCGCGGGCGGTCTCTTCCCAGACCATCAGCTCCAACACCATGGGGAGCGTGCACTACATCTCGCCGGAGCAGGCCCGCGGCGGCTACTGCGACGAGCGCAGCGACATCTATTCCCTGGGCATCACCATGTACGAGATGCTCACGGGCCGCGTGCCCTTTGAGGGCGAGTCCACGGTGGCCGTGGCCCTGCAGCACATCCAGAGCGAGATGGTGCCGCCGCGCCAGTATGAGCCGCTGATCCCCGTGAGCCTGGAGAAGATCATCCTAAAGTGTACGCAGAAGAAGCCGGAGAACCGCTACGGTTCGGCCGCGGAGCTTCTGGCGGACTTAAAGCGCGTGCTCACCTCGCCCAACGAGGACTTCGTGAACATCGCGGCGGCGGACACGCAGGCCGCCGCTGGCAGGACCTACAACACCGCGGACCAGGAGCGCGCGCGCCACGCGACGGAGCGCATCAATCTGGAGCGCCAGCGCGAGGAACAGTACCTGCGCGGCGCGGACATCGACACGGACGCGCCCGAACCGGAAAAACACCGGCAGGACGCCGAGCCGCAGGAGGAAGAGGATACCAACAGCAAATTCGAGAAGATCGTGATCTATATCGGCATCGGCATCGCCGTGGCGGTGGTGACGATCCTGGCAATCATCTTTTTCAAGACCTGCGATTTCTTTGATAAACCGGACGAATCGGCTGTTTCCACCACGGAAAAGCAGAGCATCCGCATGGTGAACCTGCTGGGCATGACCTATAAGGAGGCGGACGACGCGCTCACCAGGCTGGGTCTGCACTTAAAGGCCTCCTATGAGGAGTCCGACGACTATGCCGAGGGCCTGATCTTTTACCAGGACATCGCCGAGGGCGACGTGCTGGAGGCCAACACGGTGGTAAACGTAAAGATCAGTTCCGGCGGTACGACGCTGGTGATCCCGTCCGGCCTGCAGGGCAAGAGCCTTTCCGACGTGACGACGCTTCTGACGCAGGCCGGCTTTACGAACGTGAACAGTTCCTATACGCAGGAATACAGCGAGACCGTGGACAAGGGCCTGGTGATCCGCGTGGAACCCGCGGAGGGCTCAAGCGTTCCCAAGGACGCGGAGATCTCCATCGTGCTGAGCATGGGCAAGGCCACCGTGATGGTGGAGGTGCCCCGGCTGATCAACATGAGCGAAGAGGACGCCCGCATCCTGCTCTCGTCCAAGAACCTGAACGTGGGTTCCATCGATTCCACCTACAGCGACAGCGTGGAAAAGGGCAAGATCGTGTACCAGAATCCGGAAGAAGGCACGGAGGTCGCGGAAAACACGCCCATCAGTTTTGTGGTCAGCAAGGGCAGCGACTCGGTGGAAGTCCCGGATCAGCGCGGCGATACGCAGGCGGAAGCCAAGGCCAAGCTGGAGCGGCTGGGGCTGAGCCTGGGCGAGATCGGCCATGAGTACTCCACGGAGGCCGAGAAGGACCGCGTGCTCTCACAGACCATCGACAGCGGCAAGAAGGTGAAGCTCGGCACCAAGGTAGACATCCTGAT
>CACZPX010000190.1 GCA_902783095.1 uncultured Lachnospiraceae bacterium | reverse complement strand
CATGTACAGCTTGGCCTTTAACATCTGCATGGCCTTGTCCTTGTTCTGGAACTGGGAGCGCTCGTTCTGGCACTGCACCACGATGCCCGTGGGATAGTGCGTGATGCGGATGGCGGACGACGTCTTGTTGATGTGCTGGCCGCCGGCGCCGCTGGAGCGGTAGGTATCGATGCGGATGTCCTCGTCCCTGATCTCGATGTCCAGATCCTTTTCGATGTCCGGCATCACGTCGCAGGAGACGAAGGAGGTCTGCCGCTTGGCCTGCGCGTTGAACGGCGAGATGCGCACCAGCCGGTGCACGCCGTGCTCGCTCTTTAAATAGCCGTAGGCGTTTGTGCCGTTCACCTGGATGGTGACCGACTTTATGCCGGCCTCGTCGCCGTCCAGATAGTCCAGCACTTCCACGGAAAAGCCCTTCTTTTCCGCCCAGCGCGTGTACATGCGGTAGAGCATGCCCGCCCAGTCGCAGGACTCCGTGCCGCCCGCGCCCGCGTGCAGCGTGAGGATCGCGTTTTCGCTGTCGTATTCCCCGGAAAGCAGCGTGCTGATGCGGATGTCCTCCAGTTTTTCGGTAAAGGCGGCCAGCTCGCTGCCGATCTCGGCCACCAGGTCCTCGTCCTCTTCCTCATAGGCCATCTCGATGAGCGTGGAGATGTCCTCGTAACTCTGTTTTAAGCCGTTGCAGGTGCCCACCACGTCCTTCAGGTTCTTGAGTTCCTGCATGGTCTTGGCGGAGCGGTCCGCGTCGTTCCAAAAGCTGGGCTCCTCCATGGTGCGCTCCAGCTCGGTGATGCGGTTCTGCTTGCCCGCCAGGTCCAGGGACTCGATCACTTCCTGCAGGGGCTGGGCCTTTTCCGCCAGCTGTACTTTATATTGATCTAATTCTACCAATCGTTACCGCCTTTCTGTGTGCGTTGTTTCGTCATCGGGATCCTTCGACTGTTCGCCGTGCTCACTCCGCTCAGGATGACTGGTTTGGGTTGAGCCGTTGCTGCGCTCACTCTGCTCAGGATGACCGGGCCGGCTTACGCCTTCGCGCCGGCGCGGCCGTGGCACTGCTTGTACTTTTTCCCGGAGCCGCAGGGGCACGGGTCGTTGGGGTAGATCTTGTTGCCTTCGCGGCGCTTAGGCGCGCGGGCGACCGTATCGTCCTTGTTGGTGCCCGTCACCTTGGCCACCTGCTCGCGCTCCACCTTCTGCTCCTGCTTGATGCCCATCAGGATGCGGACCGTGTCCTCCTGGATGGCGGAGGTCATCTCGTCAAACAGATCGAAGCCCTGGATGCGGTATTCCACCACCGGATCGCGCTGGGCGAAGGCCTGCAGGCCGATGCCCTGACGCAGCTGGTCCATGTCGTCGATGTGATCCATCCAGTGGCGGTCGATCACCTTTAACAGGATCACGCGCTCCACCTCGCGGATCTGCTCGGGATTGGCGAACTCAGCCTCCTTGGCCTCGTAGATCTTCACCGCCTCCTGCTTGATCTGCTGCTTCAATTCCGCCTTGCTGCACTTTTTAAGCTGCGCCTCGGTGAGGGTCACGGGCTTCATGGGGATCACCGGCAGCAGGCTGGCGTTTAATTCGGCCATATCCCACTCCGCCGGGGACTGCTCGTCGGAGACGGTCAGGTCCACGATCTTTTCGCAGGTCTCGTTGATCATGTTCATGATCACGCTGCGCATGTTCTCGCCGTCCAGCACGCGGCGGCGCTCCTTGTAGATGATCTCGCGCTGCTCGTTGTTGACGCGGTCGTATTCCAGCAGGTTCTTGCGGATACCGAAGTTGTTGCCCTCTATCTTCTTCTGCGCGCGCTCGATGGCGGAGGAAAGCATCTTGTGCTTGATCTGCTCGTTTTCCGGCACGCGCAGCGTGTTGAACATGGCAAGCATGCGCTCGCCGCCGAACAGGCGCATCAGATCGTCCTCCAGCGACAGGAAGAACTGGGATTCGCCCGGGTCGCCCTGACGGCCGGAACGGCCGCGCAGCTGGTTATCTATACGTCTTGACTCGTGTCTCTCGGTACCTATTATCGTAAGACCGCCTGCTGCAAGGCTTTCCTCGTCAAGCTTGATATCGGTACCACGGCCTGCCATGTTTGTCGCGATGGTAACCTTGCCGT
>CACZPX010000189.1 GCA_902783095.1 uncultured Lachnospiraceae bacterium | reverse complement strand
CTGCGCCTTGGCGTCGCCTTGAATTACGCGCGCTACCGCCTGCCGGAGGTCCTGGCGGACTACCGCGCCCGCTACCCCCGGGTGGACGTCTACATCCGCGCCAACCGCAGCATCAACGTCTTCGGCGATCTCTCCTCCGGGGAGATCGATCTGGCGATCGTCCGCGGCGGCTTTGCCTGGCGCGGCGGCGACATCCTGCTGGCGCAGGACCGGCACTGCCTGGTGCTGCCGCCCGGCCGCACGGAGGCGGACCGGCAGACCCTGCCCTTTATCGGCCGCGACAACGACGCGGCCTACCGCGCCGACCTGGCCCGCTGGTTTGCCGAGCAGGACCTTGCGCCGTCCCGCGCCGAACTGACCGTCAACGACGTGACGACGATCATCGCCATGGTGGAGCACGGCATCGGCTGGTCCGTTCTGCCTGGCATCAGCCTGGCGCAGTTTCGCGGCGTAAAAAAGCCCCTCTCCTTCCGGGACGGCACGCCCTTCGTCCACCGCACGCACATCCTGTACCGGCAGGACCAGCTGCGCCTGCCCCAGTTCCGCGCCTTTGTGGACCTGGCCCTGGCGCACGAACGGGAACATTCGCCCGAGCCGGACGCCGTCTCCTCCGTCCAACAAGAGTATTGAGAAAAGCCGCTCTTTGTGTTAAAAATAGAGAGAATGATCCCGGTGCCGCCCGCTGCGGCGCCGCACAGATAAGGAGCTGACTGCAAAAATGAAATTAGGCATCGTGGGCCTGCCCAACGTGGGCAAGAGCACCCTTTTCAATTCCCTGACCAAGGCGGGCGCGGAGTCCGCCAACTACCCGTTCTGCACCATCGACCCCAACGTGGGCGTGGTGCCGGTACCGGATCCGCGGTTGAAACTGCTGTCCGACTTTTACAATTCGCGCAAGCTGACCCCGGCCGTGATCGAATTCGTGGACATCGCCGGCCTGGTAAAGGGCGCCAGCAAGGGCGAGGGGCTGGGCAACCAGTTTCTGGCCAACATCCGCGAGTGCGACGCCATCGTGCACGTGGTGCGCTGTTTTGAGGATTCCAACGTGATCCACGTGGACGGTTCGGTGGATCCCGCCCGGGACATCGAGACCATCGACCTGGAACTGATCTTCGCGGACCTGGAAGTGCTGGAGCGCCGCATCGCGAAGACCACCCGCAGCGCCATGAACGACAAGACCGCCGCCGCGGAACTGGTCACCTTAAAGAAACTGAAGGCCTGGCTGGAGGACGGCAAACCCGCCAAGAGCCTGGAGCGGGAAAACGACGACGAGGCGGACTTTATCGCCTCCCTCACCCTGCTCACCGACAAGCCGGTCATCTACGCGGCCAACGTGGCCGAGGACGATCTGGCCGACGACGGCGCCGACAACCCCTACGTGCAGAAGGTCCGGTCCATCGCCGATGCCGAAGGCAGCCGCGTATTTGTGATCTGCGCCAAGATCGAGGAAGAGATCGCCGAGCTGGACGAGGAAGAGAGCCGCGAGTTTTTACAGGAACTGGGGCTGTCCGAGTCCGGCCTGGACAAGCTGATCGCCCCGAGCTACGATCTGCTGGGCCTGATGAGCTTTCTGACCGCCGGCGAACAGGAGACCCGCGCCTGGACCATCAAAAAGGGCACCAAGGCGCCGCAAGCCGCCGGCAAGATCCACAGCGACTTTGAGCGCGGCTTTATCAAGGCGGAAGTGGTCAACTACAAAGACCTGCTGGACGCCGGCTCCTATGCGGCCGCACGCGACAAGGGCCTGATCCGCATGGAAGGCAAGGACTACGTCGTCAAGGACGGCGACGTGATTTTATTCCGATTCAACGTATAAAAGGAGGACCCCCATGGCCAGCAAAGACTACGAAGAATTTGAAGATCTGCAGATCACCATCACCCTGGAAGACGACTCCACCGTAGACTGCGACGTCCTGACGCGTTTTCCCTTAAACGGACAGCAGTACATCGCCATTGCCCCGGTAGAGGGTTCCGGCTATGAGGACGACATCTACCTGTACCGCTTTGCCGAGGACGCGGACGGCGAGCCGCTCCTGACCGTGATCGAAGACGACGAGGAATACGACGCCGTCGCGGACCGCTTTGACGAGATCCTGGACGAAGCGGAATACGACGAGTGGGTGGACGGGGACGAAAAGGACGACTGACGCCCGCCTGTTTCCCGCAAAAAAGACCTGCCGCGGCAGGTCTTTTTTATTATGCGCTTTGCTTTTGGCGCGTCCCGCCGGACGCCCCGCGGATCACGCGTTCTGGATCAGATATTGTAAGATCCCCACGGCGTTGGCCGCCGCGCCCTTGCGGATCTGGTCGCCGCAGCACCACAGAGCCAGGCCGCCGTCAAAGACGCCGTCGCGGCGCAGACGCCCCGCGTAGACCAGGTCCTGGTCGGAGGTCATAAGCGGCATGGGATAGTCCTCCTTCATGTACACGACGCCGGGATAGGACGACAGCGCCGCTTCCGCCTCGTCAAGGCCCACCGGGCGCTCGCACTCCAGGCTCACGGAGACGGAATGGGAGCGGTAAACCGGCACGCGCACGCAGGTGCAGGAGACTTTAAGCTCCGGCGCGTGCAGGATCTTGCGGCCCTCGTTCTCCATCTTCATCTCTTCCGTGGTGTAGCCGTTTTCCTTTAAGCTGCCGATGAACGGGATGCAGTTGTAGGCGATCTGGGCCGGGAAGACCGACGGGCTCACCGGCTGACCCTGTCTGAGCTGCTCCACCTCCTGCGCCAGCTCCGTGATGCCGCCGTTGCCGGCGCCGGACACGGCCTGGTAGGTTGCCGCCACCCTGCGTTTGATGGGGCTCACGCGATGGATGGGTGCGACCGCCATCATCGCGATGATGGTGCTGCAATTGGGGTTGGCAATGATCCCGTTGTTGTGTTTCGCGTCCTCGCCGTTGATCTCCGGGACCACCAGCGGCACTTCCTTCTCCAGCCTGAACGCGCTGGAGTTGTCGATAAACAGCACGCCGGCCGCCTGCAGCGCGGGCGCGTACTGTTTGGCCAATGCGTTGGAGACCGCGCCGAACATCACGTCAAGGCCCGCAAAACGCGCCTCGTCCAGCACTTCCACCGTTACCTCGCCGCCTGCGAACGGCAGTTTCATCCCCGCGCTGCGGGCGCTGGCAAACAGCCGCAGTTCCTCCACCGGGATCTGCTGTTCTTCCAGACAGGTGATCATCTGACGGCCGACCGCACCGGTCGCGCCCATAATTCCGATCTTCATTACGCTCTGCTCTCCTTCTTTTCTTCGGCGATGAACTTTGCGTAGATGCAGCGGATCGCCTCTTCAAATTTGTCGTCGTCGATGCCGAACACGATGCCCAGCTCGTCCGAGGTCAGTTCTATGATCTTTACGTTGATCCCGTGCGCGCCGAGTTCCGACAGCAGCTGGCCGGACAGGCCCAGCTTGTGATTCATGCCACGGCCCACGCAGGCGATCAGCGCAATATGCTCTTCCACCATCAGCGCGTCCGGCTTGATCTTCTCGCGGATCCAGCCCACGATGTCGTACAGGCAGTTTGCCACCGCCTCGCTGCGCACGATGATGGTATAGGAGTCCACCATACTGGGGATGTACTCGATGGACACGTGATGGTCCTCAAACACCGACAGCAGCCGGCGGAAGAAGCCGACCTCCGTGGTGGAGTGGTTCTTGACCAGCGTGATGCCGGTAAAGCCCTTGCGGCCGGTGATCCCCGTCACCGTGTACGGCGGCTCGTCCTTGTCCAGTTCGGAGCAGTCGTTTAAGATCATGGTGCCGCGGTTGACCGGGTCGTTGGTGTTGCGGATATTGATGGGGATGTTCTTGCTGCGCGCCGGGAAGACCGCGTCGTCGTGCAGGACGTTGGCCCCCAGGTAGCTTAGGGCCCGCAGCTCGCTGTAGTTGACGCGCGCCACCCGCACCGAATCCGGTACGATGCGCGGGTCCGCCACGTAGATGCCGGACACGTCCGTCCAGTTTTCATACACGTCTGCCCCCACGATGTTGGCGATCACGCTGCCGGTGATGTCGCTGCCGCCGCGGCTCATCACGCGGACCGCGCCGCCGGGCAGGCTCCCGTAAAAGCCGGGGATCACCACGCCGCCCTCGGGCAGGCGGGCGGACAAAAGCTCCTCCGTCTTCTCCATGTCGATCTCGCCGTTGTAGGCAAAGGCGATCACGTCTGCGGCGTCCACGAACGAATAGCCCAGGTACTCCGCCAGGCACAGGCCCGTCAGGTACTCCCCGCGGGAGACCAGGTAGTCCGTGGACATGCCCTTCTTCATGGTCCCGCGGATCTTCGCAAACTCCGCATCCAGGTCCAGGGTGAGCCCCAGGTCCCGTTTGATCCTCTGGTACTTCTCTTCGATCAGCGAAAACAGCGGCTCATAGGACACGCCGTAGCGCACGTGCGGCTCGCAGAGGTACAGCAGATCCGTGACCTTGTGATCCTCCGAGGATTCCTTGCCGCAGGCGCTGGTCACCACGAATTTCCTGGCCGGATCGGACAGGACGATGTCCTTCACCTTCTTGAACTGTTCCGCATTGGCGACGCTCGAGCCGCCAAATTTCACTACTTTGATCATGACTCTATCTCCGCTGCGAACACCTTCTGTCCCTCCTCCGGGACCAGGTGTTCCTTTAATTCCTGTAAAGAGACCGGCTTCGTAAGGATCGCCGCGCCGGTATCCTGCGCCGTCAGTTCCGCCAGCGGTCCGCGCTTCGCGCCGCGCACATAGTAGACGGCCGGACGCTTTGCCAGTTTCCCGGACGGGTGGACGTCAATGGAATAGGGATGCGGGATGGACAAAAGATCCTGCACCATGGCGTGCGCCGTGGGAAGGCTCCCCGCGCCCTGTCCGGCGTAGAAACTGCGTCCGAGCGTGGTGCTCTCCGCCTCCATACCGTTGAAATTGTCGTGGACCGAGGCCAGCGGGTCCTTTTCCCGGACCATCGTGGGGACCACGGTCAGCGCCAGGCGGCCGCCGTCAAAGCTGCCGCGCGCGACCAGCTTGATCACCCGGCCGTGCACCCGCGCGTAGTCCAGATCGCAGGGCGCGATCCCGCGGATGCCAAAGGTGGGCACCTCTTCCGGGTCCGGCACGCGGCCAAAGGCCGCCGCGCAGGTGAGCACACCCTTGTAGCGCGCGTCAAAGCCGTCCACGTCGTCGGTCGGGTCCTGCTCCGCAAAGCCCATCGCCTGCGCCTGCGCCAGGACCTCCGCAAAGCTTGCGTGTTCTTCCGTCATCCTGGTGAGGATATAGTTGGTGGTCCCGTTGAAGATGCCGCGGAAGGACGTGACCGCGTCGATCCGGCGGATGTGCAGGATCTCGTGGATCCACGGAATGCCGCCGCCCACGCAGGCCTCAAAGCGGCATTTTTTATCCAGCGTCTCGCAGGCCGCCGCGATCTCGATGATGTGCGTCGCCAGCATCTTCTTGTTGGCGGTGACCACGTGCTTGCCGGCCTGCATGGCCCGCATCACGTACGTGTGCGCCGGCTCCAGGCCGCCCATGCACTCGATGATCACGTCGATATCCGGGTCGTCAAGGATCTCGTCTGCGTTTGCGGTCATCCGCGCCTCGGTGACCTTATCGGGCGTATGCCGCAGGATCTTTCTGATCTCCACGTCGCCCCGCGCGTCCAGGATCTGCGCCACGCCGCGTCCGACCACGCCGTATCCCAGCAGGCCGACGCGCAGTCCGGGCGCCATTACACCGCCTCCAGTGCGCCGGCGATGTCGGCGATCAGATCTTCCTTTGCCTCCAGGCCGCAGGACATGCGCACCAGACCGCCGGGGATGCCGGCCGCCGCCAGCTGCTCCTCCGTCATCTGCCGGTGCGTGGACGTGGCCGGGTTCAAGCAGCAGGTGCGGGCGTCGGCCACGTGGGTCTCGATGGCGGCCACCTTCAGTTCCTTCATGAAGCGGCCGGCCGCCTCCTTGCCGCCTTTGATCTCAAAGGAGACCACGCCGCAGGAACCGTTCGGCAGGTATTTCTGCGCCAGTTCGTGATAGGGATCGCCCGGCAGCCCGCAGAAGTGGACCGCTTCCACCTTGGGATGCGCAGCCAGAAACTCCGCCACGGCCTGGCCGTTCTCACAGTGTCTGGCCATGCGCACGTGCAGGCTCTCCAGGCCCAGGTTCAGATAAAAGGCGTGCTGCGGCGCCTGGATCGCGCCGAAGTCGCGCATCAGCTGCGCCGTGCACTTGGTGATAAAGGCCCCGCCCATGCCGAATTTTTCCGCATAGGTGATGCCGTGATAGCTGTCGTCCGGCGTGGTGAGCCCCGGGAACTTGTCCGCGTGGGCCATCCAGTCGAATTTACCGGCGTCCACGATGGCGCCGCCGACGGCCGTGCCGTGGCCGTCCATGTACTTGGTGGT
>CACZPX010000188.1 GCA_902783095.1 uncultured Lachnospiraceae bacterium | reverse complement strand
GCGAGGATCTTCAGGTTCTGCATGCCAGACAGCCTGGGCAGAAAACCGGGCGTCTCGATGATCACGCCGCAGCTGTCCGGAAAATCCACGTCCTTCCCGACTGCCTGGCCGTTTACGGTCACCTGGCCTTTGTCCGGGCGCAAAAAGCCGCAGATGCACTTCATCAGAACGGTCTTGCCGCTGCCGTTGTTGCCGACGATGCCGTGGATCCGCCCCGCCTCAAATTCATGATCGATCCCGTGCAGGATCTCTTCCCGTCCGAATGACCGGTACAGGTTTTCTACGATGATTGCCGGTTCCATATCATTTTCCACTCTGTGTCCCCGTAAAGGAAAAGTTGTAGCGCCGTATCAGCCGCAGGGATACGGCAAAAAGCGCAGCGGCCAGGGCCGCGAAGATCATATACGTCTGCGAAAGCCGCGGCAGCAGGTCGTATCCGAAATTGTGTCTGGGGAACGTGGCCTGATTCAGCGGCGAGAGCCACCCCGCAAGCACGTTGGCCCGGTAGTACTCCTGCTCCGACAGCCGCAAAACCGTCGCGAAAATGTCCGGATCCAGCAGGATCCCGTACAGCGAAAAGGCAAACACGGCGATCATTCCCGCGCGCTGCCCCTTCCACAGGTTGCACAGCAGCATGACGGACATCATCACCAGGGCGTATCCCGTCATCAGCAAAAAGATCTCCGCCGCGCAGGAATACGGCGTGGACATTTCCATCTCTTTGATGGTGGCCGGAACGGCGATGGCCGAGCCCGCCCTGCTGTACCCCAGCATGGCTGCCGTGGAGCTCCACATGTTGCCCGGAAAAGCGTTGACGGCGCAGACCAGCGACGTCGCGGCCAGTATAAAGAGCATGTACAGAAGCGTCCCCGCGACGATATAGATGCCCTGGCCCAGCAGCCAGGCGCGCCGGGTCGTCCGCATCAGGAAAAACGGCGTGCCGTTCGTGATAAAGGGCAGATCCGCAAAGAGAAAGACCAGCAGCAGGGAGGCCAGCAGCACCGACGTGCTGTCGCTGAAGGTCCAGATGAACGGTTCCAGGATCTGCAGCGAGGTATCGTAGGTCTCCGCAAACGTCACCACCTTATCCGACAGCAGGAAACACAGGATGACCGCCATGGAAAAGGCCACAAAGATCCGCGGATTCCTGCGCCACGTCCGAAAGTCATAGGCGGCCACGGCAAGGGCCTGACGGAGCACTCTCATAACGATCTGAGCCTCCTCTCCGCGGTAAAGACGAACCACAGCGCGCACAGCAGGGCCAGTTCCCCCATCAGGAGCGCGCTTCCTCCGGTCCCGTGCGGCCACGCGGCCGAAGGGACCAGCCACTCGCGGGGGTCCAGGACGTAGAGCGCTTTGAAATACCGTGATCTGAGGATCACCAGAAAGTAACTGCAGATAAACGGCGCGGTATAGGCCAGGTACCGGCTCTCTGTCGCCGCGGAAACGGCCAGCCCGAAGAGCGAAAACAGCATCCCCGCGCAGAAATACGCCGTGCAGGTATCAAGCAGGCCGGGCAGAAAACCCGGAGGAAAGAAGCCCTGCGGATCGGCCGCCTCCAGGGGTGAGAGCAGCAGGCCGGAAGCGGCCAGAAACACGATCACCCCCGCCGCCAGCGCTGCCCCGCCGGAGAGCCCGCAGGCGATCAGCTTGCCGAATATATACCGCTTAAAGCCGGCCCTGGGCAAAAACGCCTTGACGTAGCCGTTTTGCAGTTCTTCCAGGTAGGTGCCGGTATACGGCAGGGTGCTCAGGATGGGTGCCGCAAGAAAGACGGCCTGGGAGGATACGGCCTCCTGATACAGCGACAGGCAGGTCCCGGCCGGCAGGAGTCTGCCGTTGTTCAGGAATACGCTCTTGTAAAGACTGTTGAAACAGCCTGCCGCGAGCATGAGGACCGCCGCGAAAAGCGTCAGCCGGAAAGCGGCCCCGCCAAACGCACGCCGGCAGTCGGACGATATCGTTTCATTCATGGGAAACCTCCGCAAAAAAGCGGATCAGTATCCGGCGATGATGTCGATCACGCTGCCGTCAACGGCGTTTACCGCCATGACGATCCAGGGTGCGTGCCGGATTTCACCTTCCGTCACGCGTTCGGCGTCTTTGATGAAATGTGATTCTTTGCCGTAAAACACCCACGCGGGCGCATATAAGCCGGTGAGGTCGCCGCTGTCGCGCACGCGGATCAGGTTCAGTTCCACACGGTCCACGCTGATATCATAGGACGACTCCGACTGGCTGTTTTCCTCGTCCGCGGAGACATTGCCCTGCGCGATCAGGGGTTCCATCTGCTCAAAGATCTCCGCCGCCTTTTCAAACGGGATGACGGACACGTCGCCGGACACCGTATCGACCAGCTCCGTGGGAAATCCCCAGTCGGCATAGGCGATGCCGTCATCGTTTACGATGACCATGATCTTTTCGTAGAGCCACACCGGGGCCGTGTCCTCATGGTAGATATACTCGGAAGTGGTCGCGGCCACGGGCACGTTGTCGATCAGGCGGGTAAAGAAAAATACGTAGCCGGTATAGTCGGGGTCGACCTTCAGCCCGGTCCCTTCCTCCGCATCCGCGCCCTTGATCAGTCCGAACTCGGCCAGCCTGACGTTCACGCCGGCCGCCT
>CACZPX010000187.1 GCA_902783095.1 uncultured Lachnospiraceae bacterium | reverse complement strand
CGTATACTGGATGGACGTCACAACGTCGTTTTCCATGATGAAGCTCAGCTGGGACGTTGCGCCGTTGTACAGATAGGTGGTATTGGTCTGGCTGTCCGGATAGTCCATCGCCTTGATCACATCGTCCTTGGTGGAGCCGATGCACAGGCCGCCCTGGGCTTCTACGGTATCGTCCTTTAACTCCACGCTCAGGACGTAGTCCACGTCGTCCTTGGGATAGGTGTAGAGCACGTAGCTGCCGTAGTCGTACTGTTTGTCCAGGCCCTTGAAGGCGCAGCTTTCGGACTCAAAGTAGGCGGGGCTGCCGCCCAGCTTTTCCACAATGGGGGCCGCTTCCGCGTGCATGGCGATCTCCACGCCGTTCACGGTGAAGGCGTATTCCTTGCCGCTGTTGCTGCCGGCCTCGGTGCTCTGTCCTTCCGGCGCCTTGGTCTCCTCACTGCTGCCGCAGGCTGTCATCAGCAGCATGGCTGCCAGTAAGATCACAAATAACTTTTTCATTTTCCCTCCTCGGTCACGGGTCTTCCGCCGTAACTCTTTAAATAACCGTATTCTTCCAGTTCGCGGTACTGGTCCGCTTCCATCTGGTGATAAAAATCGACCTTTTCCTGCCAGACCGCCGCGATCTCCGGATCGTTCCGGTGATCGGCAATGCCGCACTCCTGCTGCAGATATCTGCCAAAGTACACGGCCATCTTCTCCGCTCCGGAAAGATTCAGGTGCAGTCCATTATCGTAGGTGTCGGTATTAAAGTCAATACCCACCTCGTCCAGCAGTTCCAGGAAGTTGATATACTTCAGGCCGTTTTCGGCCGCGTAATCTTCGATCTGCGCCTCCCACTCGTCGTACCAGACGGGGGAGATGCTGGGTGCCTTCATCAGCACAAGCTCCACGCCCTTCTCCTTGCAGAGCGCCGTGATCTTATCCAGGTATTCATAGGCGGTGCTGCCGAACTGATAGTCCGTCAGCGGGCGCTTGCTGGGATAAGTTGTGACCGGCCGCACGTCCACGCGCATCAGGTAGCCCTGATGGAAGGAGCGCTTGGTCTTGAACATGTATTCCCAGTCCTCGCCGGACAGTTCGCTCCAGCGGGCGTGGTAGCGCAGCAGCGGGAACACGTAGGATAAGAAGCTCTCCTCTTCCGTCATGGAGGCCTTGATGGAGCCCACCTTGGAGGAGGACCACTTCATGCCGTCCAGCGTGAGGCGGTTATAGGCCTCGTTCTGCGGCTCGTTGTACTTCATGGACAGCACGTTGAAGACCACCACGTCCGGGGTCTCGTACTCCAGCGTTTCTTCCAGCAGGTAGTAGCTCTGCCAGATCAGCTGCTGGGCGCTGCCGCGGATGTAGCTGGTGATGCCGTAGTCTTCCCACATCTTGATGGGGGAGATGTTCTCGTAGCACTCGCAGTCGCCGATGAAGATCACGTCGTTGCCGCCCGCGTTGTCGTAATAGTCCGCGATCAGGCGGCCCTCGATGATGTCGTTGATGTATTTGGGCATCAGCAGGCGCTGGAAGAACCAGAAGCCGGCACAGAAGACGGCCAGCGCTGCCACGATCGCGATGATCCGTTTTTTCATATTACACCTCATCCGTCAGCTTCGCTGACACCTTCCTCCTTTGTATGGAAAGCTCTAAGCGCAGCTTCGCTTTGCTAAGTGCTTTCCGACCTCAAGGGGAAGGCAAGTTCCTAAAACTGATTGTAGATGAACTGCGACGCGTCGTAGCCCACCCCGTAGGCGCCGAAGATCAGCACCGCGAATACCAGCGCCAGGATCACGGCCGTAACGGCGACGGTCCCGCAGGCCTCGATGTTGGCGCGGATGTCGTCCTTCTGGCGGTAGCGCACCACGCTCACCGCGATCATCAGCACGCAGCCGATGAAGAGCACCGTATAGTCCGGGCCGGTGAGCCCCAGCTTTGCGATGTCCGCGGAGAAGATGCTGCCCCAGCCGCCGGTGGTGAAGATGGATCCCACCTGCTTAAAGGAGGTCGGCACGTTCCGGTACACGTCCAGAATGCGGATGGCGCCCATCAGCCAGAAGGTGCGGAACATCTGGAAGACGTTGTACCAGCCGCGGTTGGTGGCAGGCAGCGCCGCGTGGAACTTCTTGTACAGCGGTTCCATCTCGTAGCTGGCTACGGTCACAACACAGTTTAACATACCCCACACGATAAAGTTCCAGGCCGCGCCGTGCCACAGACCGGTGGCGAACCACACCACGATGTTCGCGATGTAGACGGTCACGCGCTTGCCCACGGCCTTGCCCATATGGTCGCGCGACCACTTGGACAGCTTTAACATGGGCTGGCTTACCGACAGGGGGTAAAAGATATAGTCTTTGAACCAGGTGCCCATGGTGATGTGCCATCTGGTCCAGTACTCGTTGATGTTCTTGGAGAAGTACGGCGTGATGAAGTTTTCCTCCATCTGAATGCCAAAGATCTCGCCCACGCCGATGGTGATGTCGATGCCGCCGGTAAAGTCGGCGTACAGCTCGATGGCGTAGAACAGGATGATCAGCACCACGTAGGCGCCCTGATACTCCTCCGGCGAACCGGCCAGCGTCTTGACTGCCACCAGCAGGCGGTCCGCGATCACCAGCTTCTTAAAAAAGCCCCAGGCGATGCGCAGCAGGCCCCTGCGGATCTGCAGCGGATCGAACGCGTGCTGTGCATACAGGGTCTCCGACAGCTTGTTGTAGCGGCTGATGGGGCCCTGGATGATCTGCGGGAAGAAGCTCACGAACAGGGCGAACTTTGCGAGATTGCCCTGCGCTTCGGCCTTGTTCCGGTACACGTCGATCAGGTAGCCCATGCTCTTGAAGGTGTAGAACGAGATGCCCATGGGCAGCGCAAACGACAGAAACGAGATCTCCGCGGAGAAGATCGCGTTGATGTTGTCGATCACAAAGTCCGTGTACTTGATCACGGCCAGAATGCCCAGATTCAAGAGCAGGCAGGCCAAAAACCACACGCGGGTCTTCTTCTTGATCCCGGCCTTGTATGCCTTGCGGGCGTCCTTGTCCATCTCCTTTTTGTGCGCATCATAAAAGGCATTCCCGGTCGCCTGAATGGCCCCGATCCGCACGGCCGCGAACCAGGTGGTCACCGTGGTAATGCCGATATACGCCAAAAAGCGGAGCCCCGCCCACGCGTAGAAGACCGCGCTTCCGATGAGCAGGAGCACCCACTGACATTTCTTTGGCAGTATGTAATAAAGGATGAACAGACCGCCCAAAAAGGCGATGAATTCATAGGATGTAAAAAGCATGCTTTAATCTTCGTCCTGCAGCCGTTCGATCAGCTCGTAGAGCGCCTCCGCCGAGTTGAAGTTTTCCGGGATCAGTTCCTCCGCGGGGATCGCCACGCCGAACTCCGTGTTGATCTCGGTGACCAGCGTGATGATGTCGAAGGAATCCAGGATCTTGTCGTCGATCAGGGTGTCGCAATCGGAGAAATCCACCTCCGGGTGCAGATTTTCCAGGATCTCAAGCAGTTCTTCCATGTTATGTCTCCTTAGCCGTTGTTTTTGTTATTTGTCCTTCCGGCCGCTTAAATATCTCTCCTTGAGTGTCTTGCGGTCGATCTTGCCGTTGGGCGTGTACGGGAGCGCGTCAAGCTGTTCCGTCACGTTGGGCACCATGTAGCGCGGCAGTTTCTCCTTTAAGAAACGCAGCAGATCCGCCACCGCAACATCTCCCACATAATACAACACGATCTTCTTTTTGTCATCATCAAATATACAGCAGGAGGTTTTGATCTCGTCGTGCTGGTTGACAATGGCCTCGATCTCGCCAAGCTCGATGCGGTGTCCCATGTGCTTGATCTGATAGTCCTTGCGGGACAGGAAAATGAGCTCGCCGGCTTCGTTGTATTTTGCCAGGTCTCCGGTGCGGTAGATGAGCTCCGGATAGGCCGTATTGAGCGGGTTCTGCACAAAGGCTTCCGCCGTCTTTTCGGGATTGTTGTAGTAGCCGAGCGTCACGGAGGTGCCGCGGATGCAGATCTCGCCGGTCTCGCCGGGCGCGGCCGGTTCGTT